>CAMOMF010000177.1 GCA_946619625.1 uncultured Bacteroidales bacterium | reverse complement strand
TATTATTATGATATTATTATGTTATTATTATGATATTATTATGTTATTATTAGGATATTATTATGATATTATTATGATATTATTATGTTATTATTATGCTATTATTAGGATATTATTAGGATATTATTAGGATATTATCGAACAACCTGCGGTTATTCTGCCTGGTTCGGTTTTACCAGCGTCCCTATGATACAAGGGATAATAGTGTTCAGCACCCACAGCACGATAGCGGCAATGGCTACACCCGCAGTGTTGCTGGTCATCGCCCCGAAAATCAGCACACCCACGCTTCCCCTTACCGCTGCGTCTGCCACCGGCACGGTCGGCACTACTGTCACAAACAAATAATGTATTGGAATAATGGTCAAATACTGGGCCATAGTTAGGTTCACTCCGCAGAATATCAATACCAGCAGTAACTGTGCACAGTACACCACATACCGTAGCAGCGAGATACCAATCACTGCGGGGAACTCCCATGCTGCGAAATCTTTCATTATAAACAGCATTTTCTGCCACCACTTCTCCCCCTCTATATTTCCCTTCACACTCGTCTCTTTCCTTCTTGCCCACGCTGGCAACAGCAGCACTACTCCTACAAAAAACACCAGTAGCGCAATGGACACTACCAGTACTTTATCCTTGTTCTCTCCACCTACCTCCAATCCTGAAAACAGCAACGACAGCAGACCTCCTGACATGTTCACTGTGGATAGTCCCATCGAACCTACAAAACCCAACGCAATAGCCGGGAGCCACTTGTTTTTATCTGCAATGCGGGTCACACGCGTCGGATAGTCGCCTAACCGCTCCGGTGTCAGCATGGCGCCTACAAAACCGTAGTACACCTGACGCTGCGCCTCTCTTATGCTCATGGGCTCCAGTTTGCGAAGCAGAAACTTCCACTTGATTGCTTCACACAGAAAATTCACCGGAATCAACCCCGCAGCCACAGCAAGCGCTCCGAATTGTTTCCAGCCTGCATGGCGGAAATGTGCTATCAGTGCCGGATAGTTCTCAAATGTAATAAAAGTGTAAATCAGATAGGCATACGCTGCCACCACCAACAGGATGTTGAATATCGTCTTCCCGGATACACGTTTCATGGCGTTACAGCGAGGCTAACCGGTACGCTTTCGGGGTCAGACCGGTATGGCTCTTGAAGAAACGGTTGAAGAACGCCACATTCTCAAAGCCTAACGAGATGGCAATCTCTTTTATCTGCAATGTGGTTAGACGCAACTGAGCCTTGGCATCGGTCAGAATGGCCTCTATTATCAGGTCACCTGCTGTCTTCTGAGCCACCTGCTTGATGGTGGAACTCAGGTGAGGCAGAGTCAGCCGCATGGCATCCGCGTATTGCGACACATGATGCCACTCGTGGTAGTGCTTCATCACCAACTGGCAGTACTCTTGGAATATCTCGTTTTTCCTGTCCAATGGACGAGTCTCTGTCTGCAATGTGTCATGTGCCAGTTCGGTGTAGGCGGTCTGGAACAGATTGAATACGTGTATCATCTTGGGCGTACTCAACATAGAGGGCTGGCAGTTGCTCGCCTCAACCAGCGTGTCAAGGAAATGTGCCGTCACGGCTGCTACATCTGGCTGCAGGTGCAGTAAGGGCTGTTGACTCTGTAGTGACGAGATGCTCATCCGCATCGAGAACGTGTTCTTCTCCAAAAACGATGACGAGAACAGAATATAATAAACCAATGCGTCCTCCGAGAACTCATGAATCAGCAGGAATGAACCCGGCTCTAATAGTAGCAAATCATTCTCTTGGAAATGGTATTTCGTGATATTAATTGTAGCGCGAGCCTCACCGCGAACCATCAAGGCATATACGCCGCACTTGATCTTGCAGGGAAACCTGCCGTATTCATTCATTATCTTGCCACTGGCATCACCTATCAAGTAGTCCTTCGGACAATCAAGCAAGGGAATATTTTTGTCTTCTGTCATTGTCTTCTTTTTCTTTTATTCAACTTAGGGCATTCTTAATCTATTCTGCAGTACTCACCTCTACACGTATCGGTTCTCCGACCCGGAGATGAGAGAGGAAAGAACAATCAAACGGCAATCTTCTAACGAAAGCGACTGCAAAGTTACAACTTTTTTCTGAAATACACAAAAAAAAGCACAAAATACGTTCATATTTGCGCTTTTTTTTATGATTTTAGCAAAAGATAGTGAAATTACATCCCTAAATTGAAGCGAAAACGCACGGCCCAGCGCGGAGTCACTCCGTCACTCGCCGATGTCAAACGCCATACCGAGTACACCTCACCAAAACGCAGAATATTACCAATACCCACACCCACCTCCACGTATGGAATGTGCAGAGTGCTCACTGCGCCGCCGCCCAACAGGGTATTCAACCGGCGGTTCTCTTCCGACATGCCGCCATAGGCTACTTTCATCTCCGCCAATTCTCTCAGACGCAGATAGCGTACGCCTGGAATACGGTTGAACAGGATTCCCTGACCGTTCCAGTTTACATGCAGTTGGATATACTTGTCCGAGGCAAACTGGTTGTTGTTCATTAGTGTGAAACGTTCCTGCGCAAAGGTGTATGATTGGTTACCGTTGGCTATGTTCAACAGCGGGTAGGGGACTGCACCCAGGGTGATTCCCGCTCGCAACGTATAGGCTAATGTACCACCCATTCCTAACGATGCGGTCTGCCTTATCATTACGTTCAGGTTGCCGTACATGTGGTAGTGCTTTTCCTCTTCTAACCTCCACGAACCCAACTCTGCGCCTAAATATACCGTTGGATAGTCTGAATACAAGTGTTTCCTTGTTGTGTAGATATCCACGGTTCGCTCTTTCCAACCCATACGTACGGTCGTCGCAAACGAACTGTGATGGAAAGACGGCATGTCATAATAGTGGTAGTCGCTCGCATCGCCCACACCCGTACGCGCTATATTGATAGCCCACCGCGTCTCCACTGCCGGACGGGCGCCTTGGCTGCTGCACCAGTCATTCTCTGACCACACGCGGAACTCGCGTTTGCGGGTGGCGGTCGTTTGGGCATGACTGTTCTTGTAGAATACGTCCGAAAGTAGGTAAGTCATAAACTGCATGTTACCATAAACCCAACTGTTCTCACGCATTAGTTCGTCAAAGGCGGACACCTCCGAGTACGCATAATGGTCCCAATAATATACACCGAGGATATGTCTCCTTTCTGTGGGCAGTATCACTTGCGCCTGTACCTTGTATTTAACTCCTCGATCACGAAAACCATACCCTACATAGCCCTCAAACGACGCGTATTTCAGCAACTTCTCATTGGTCCTGAACGGCAGACCCAAGTGCAGTTTTTCGTATCGGTTCAGTTGAATAATCTCTTGTATATTACCCACGTCTATAGGCGTTCCCGTCGGTATATAGCCGGTATGCACTATGTACCCCAACCATGACGCTACGCGGAATAACCACAAGTCGTTCGTGTCTGGTTGCTGCAAGCCGCTGTTGGCGAGCACCGGACTAAGGGGCTTGTTTTGGGGAATCGCCAACGTATCATCTTCCTCGGGCAGAGCGGTGGTCGCGCTGTAGTGTTGGCGGGTAACCAAAGCAGGGAAAATATGGCTGCTATCCGTTTTCACTGCTATATCCATGACTGCCGTCAGGTGCTCGTCTGTCAATTGGTTACCTGCTGAAGACAGGTTGTATTTGCCGTTGTAGTGAAGTGACGACAAGTAATTGACGTTCGCCTCTTTGGGAATGGACGCTTTTACGTCTTGGATGGCAAAGGTGGCAGAGTCAATAATTAACGAGCCGGTGAACAGAGGGTCAAAACTGTTCTTCGGACGGAAATCGACAATATAACTCTTGGGCGACTCTATCGAATCTATCAGGAAATACTGGTAGTACGCGGGGGCGGAAACGGCGGTGGGGGACAAAAACGACAGGCTCCCGAAAGGAATAGTGGGCGAGTAGAAATCCATGTGTTCAGGCACGGGTATGCTCAGTGTGGATAGGACGGATACGGGCATGGGTAGTATATAACTGCTATCTTCTTGCATCACCATGCCGCTCTGCAGCGATTTCCATAGTCGCCGCTTTAGGGTCTTGCCTGTTATATGCGAAAGGAAATACTCCTGCTCGCTCTTTCCTTGGTAACTCCCTTCTCTGGGGGCGTTCTTCTCGCGGTGGGCGCGAACAGAGTCCATCAATGGTAGCGCAGGATTGGCGCCGGGTAGCACCTCCAACTCCGACAAGCGGTGGTGGCGTTCTTCCAACACTACAGTCATACCCACGTCTTGACCCGGCTCGATAGTGAAACGTTGCGTTTTGTAGCCAATGGACGATACTACCAGTGTCGCACTGCCACCCAAATCTACATGCAGGTAGAAAGTGCCGTTTTCGTTGGACGTAGTCCCTACTTTCGTCCCCTTGAAATAGACCGACACATTCGCAATCGGCTCGGCTGTCTCAGCGGAAAGAACCTCACCGATAATGCGCGTCTCCATCGCAACCGCATGCACGCCCAGCAGCAAAAACAGCAGGCAAACAAATATGTTACGTTTATTCCGCATCGGCTTTTCTGTTGGCGGGGTGATACTTCAGAACCGCGTCACGCAAGTCCGCCACACTCACGTGCGTATATATTTCCGTAGTCGTAATATCTTCATGTCCCAACAACTGCTGAATGATACGCAGATCAGCGCCGTTCTGTAGCAGGTGGGTCGCAAACGAGTGACGCAGGGTGTGAGGAGAGATAGTTTTCTGTATGCCGGCCTTCGCACACAACTCACGCAGCATGGTGAAAATCATGGCGCGGGTCAGTTGATGTCCACGCCGGTTCAGAAAAGCATAGTCTTCCTGACCTGGTTGGATGGTCAGTTTGCTCCTGTCTCTCATCCAGTAATCAAACTGCTCCAACGCCACAGGAGAGATGGGCACCAGTCGTTGCTTGCTGCCCTTACCCTCTATCAGCATATACGCTTCCTCTTTGTACATGTTCGACAACTTCAGGTTGACCAGTTCACTCACCCGCAGCCCCGAACCGTACAGCATCTCAATAATAGCGCGGTTGCGGTGCCCCTCTGCCTTACTCATGTCTATCGACTCGGTCAGAGCGTCTATTTCCTCCACACTTAACACCACAGGAATACGTTTGTCCATCTTGGGCATTTGCAGCAACTCCGAAGGGTCACTGTCAATATAATGGTTATATAGCAGAAAACGGTAAAACGAGTGAATGCCGGACAAAATACGCGACTGCGTGCGGGTGTTGGTGTTCTCTTGACCAAAAGTGTCGTATGCAAAGGCTTGCAAGTCGTCAAAGGTTGCCTTCACGGGATCTATACCATGCTCCTGACAGTACGAACTCAGTTTTTGCAAGTCTTGTTCATACGCCAAAACACTGTTATTGGAGAGCGATTTCTCCAATTTCAGGTACGTGTGATATTCTCTAAATAGACTATTGGTCACAATGGACGTTTGTAGGTGAGGGGAGCGTATAATATGCCATTGAAAGGCATTTTCCCATAAAACAAGTGAATCTCTGTGGTGTCACCCGTCGGACAAATACGAAATGCACCTCGGTCATATAGTGTGATGGCGGTCACTTTCCCGTCTTGTATCTCCAATAGGTACGCACCATTAATATTGCCATCGAAGTCTTGCCCGGGCAGGAACGTGTCCGCACGACCTGTCGAGTCCGCTGTGTACTCCACACCTGTCTGTATGTGCGTGTCTGTGGATAGGGTGAACACATCCGAGAAGCATAAGTTATAACCCGTGCCTTCTATTATACCCTCTTTGTTAAGTGTCAGTCCTGGGGTGTATAAATCCAGCATATACACATTGCTCTCTATACCCTGCTCGGCATACTGTGCGCCATAACGGGTCACCTCGGCGTAATTGAACTCTATGATATTGGGCTTGGACGGAACGGGTGCCGGACGGCAGGAAAAGAGTACCACGGCGTTCAAACAGAGCAGAAACCGCATAATAGTACTCTTGCAATTCATAACCCCCTTGATGGAGCGTATGTTGGACAGTAGTCTTTGTTTCATGATTGTTTCTCTATTTGGCGGGTGGGTATATATGCACTCAGGTAACCGATAACCAATACAATTGCAGCGACCAACACAACATCTGACGCTTGCACTTGTACAGGGTACGCCGACAACACATAGTCCGTCCCGTTTCCTAACTTTAAAATGCCGAAATGTTCTTGCACAAGGCAAATACTCAGTCCCATTATCATACCGACTCCTGCTCCTAACGTCGAAATCAGCCAGCCCTCGTAAAGGAAGATGCGGCGAAGCATTCCCCGGGTTGCACCCAAGGTCCCTAACGTACGGCTGTCTTCTTGTTTGTCTATCATCAGCATCGACAGCGATCCAATGATGTTGAACGTCGCAATCAGCAGTATGAACATGAGTAGCAGCAAGGTCAGCATTTTCTCCACCTTTGATATACGGAAAAAGTCGGCCTGTTGCTCGTAACGGTCTAACACCAAGTATTCCGTACCCAGTACTTGTCTAATCTGTTTCTTGACCTTCTTTACATTAGTGCCTTCGCTTAAGCCCAGCTCCACGGCAGTCGCTTCTTGTTCCGAATAGTCAAACAACTCCCGCGCAAAGGGTAGGGAGACAATCATCAGTCTGTCATCGTACTGCACCTGATCCACGGCAAACGTACCCGCAATAAACGTAGAGGCGTGGTTCAGCGACTGGTCTGGGCGCATCATGTTGATTTGTCCGCGACGTTTGGGAGCATACACCTTCATCCCACCCACAAAATGCGGATTGATACCTATCTGTGCCGCCAATCCACGACCAAGCACGCAGCGCTCGAATGCGCCATCATATACCGAGTAGAAACCATCGTAGATAATCGAGTCAATGCGAGTCAATGCCTGAAACTGGTCACTTACACCCTTCAGTTGAGCAGGCACTTGGTGATCATTATATTGTACAAGGGCGGTCTCTTCTATTGTCGGAGAAAAGATACTCACTTCCTGCATTTGTTGTACGGCTGCCATCTCCGGACTGTCCAAGCGAAAGTACTTGCCCGCTGCTGGCTCTATACGCAGTTCGGCATCAAATTGGGAAAACATCTGTTCCACCACCTTGCTGAAACCATTCATCACCGACAGTACGCAGATTAGCGCAGCTGTCGCCACCATCACTCCGGCTGCACTCACACCCGAAACGATGTTTATTGCGTTATGACTCTTCTTCGAAAAGAGATACCGCCACGCTATTTTCCATTCTACTTTCAATCTCTATACTTATTCCTTGCCCTTTGCTCCTTGCTCCTTATTTCTCATGGGTATCCCATGGTTTATTTTCCCAACAACTGATCGATGGCTTCCATTCGGTCCAAGGTGGTGTCGATATGGAAGTTCAGTTCCGGGATGATTCGCAGTTGGTTGTGTTCCAAGTTACCCAACTCGAATCGGATACTGTGACTATCCTCTTCTATCTTGTTCAGTATCTCTCCCGCGCGCGCAGACGGGAATATACTAAGGTACACATGCGAGATACTCAGGTCCGGCGAAATCCGTACTTCACTTACCGAAATAAGCAGGTTGTTACCTATCCTCTTCGCGTAGCGTACAAAGATGTCACCAAGGTCTTTCTGCATCAGTCGCGCTATTTTCTGTTGTCTTGTTGCTTGCATAATTCTTTATGTTTAGTTTCATTTAGTCCCCGACGCAAACCAACGAAGTGTTTGTGTTGGGGGAAGCGGAGGCATGAGTCACTTTAATGAGCCCCGTAAGGCTCAGTCTGTGCGATCTCATTGCCAACTTGTTTTTTTGGGGTCCCCACCACTAACCAATAGTGTGTTTGTGTTGGGGGAAGCGGAGGCATGAGTCGCTTTAATGAGCCCTGAGGGGCTCAGTCTGTGCGATCTCATTGCCGAACGCGTAAGCAAAACAAGGGAAAGGAGACGAAGCCTCTTTTCCCTGTGGTGAAATATGTCCTAAACAAGTGACCTTGCGGCTACTTATCTCAATTTAGAACGAATATTTATGACGCCCTTCGTCAGATACCGTCAATTTCTTGCGGCCTTTTGCACGGCGTGCTGCCAGTACACGGCGACCATTTGCGGTCATCATTCTTTCACGGAAACCGTGCTTGTTACGTCTTTTGCGTTGCGATGGTTGAAATGTTCTTTTCATTTTTCTTCTCTTTTAGCCCCTTCGGGCGGTGTTATTATCTCGTAATACTTAATTTTGCTTATAACCCGATTAAAACATGTCGACTTAATCGGAGAGGAGGAAGAGCATGTTGTCTCGAATCGCACGCGATTTTTTTTATCAACGAGCATCTTCCGACGAAAAAGCCTGCAAAGTTACTGCTTTTTTTTGACATGACCAAACTTTTTCCACGAAAAATGTAAATATTTTTACTTTTACCCTATTTTCTGTTATAAACGCTCCTTTTTCCCGAACAAAACTATGCATTACTGAGGTGCTCTTACGCTGCCTTAATGCACGCTCTGTCCGCTTAGGGTGTATTTCCCGCCGTCTTTCTCTATATACAGAACGCCATTGTCAAGTACATAACCTTTCGTTTCCTCTTCTTTTACCAATTTCAAGCCGGTCTTCACCTCCGGCACGGGGCGACCCTCTGGTATGGGCGCACTCAATTCTCCGTCACCGCCGTTCAGGAAAAACTCCAGATTGGTGTACCCCGCATTCAGCGCCGATAGTGTGCACAGGTTGCCGTCAGAGGCATCACTCGGGTTCAATCCATGCGCCACCTCCCATGCGTCGGGCATGCCGTCCCGGTCACTGTCCACGGCCAACGTGTCACCCTCTGTCATGCCCAAATAGGGATAAGAGGTGATGACTACCCCCGCTACCATAAACGTGTCCACGCGGCTGAAAGTGATGTCTTCCTGCGAGTCAATAATACCTGTCTTGGTAGCATCTGTGCTACCCACAAACTGCGGATCCATTCTTCCCGCAGCCTCACTCAGCAGACGCGCGTCCTCTTCGTCCAATCGTGGCAGTTGAGCACCCGCTTCGGAGCATACACTGGCATAGGCTTCATCTGCACTCTGTATATTCAGTTGCGACGACGCATATTGCTCCAACAATACATAACGGTCATAGGTGTCTTGATTGGCACTGCGTCCGTCCAAGTTGAATGCCCTGGCGGATTTACCCTCCGTGAAACCATATAGGTTACTGTCATTCACATGGGTCAATTCTGCGTCAGACCAAATGGATGACGTGTGGTTGAACTTGTTTCCTGTCTCAAATTTGTTTCCCGACAGATACCAACGTCCGTAGTCTTTGTCTTTGCTGCCCTGCACAAAATAGCGACTCGACAATTTGGCGGCAAGTGTCGCTGGACCTGCACGAAAATAGTTGTTTACCATGTAGATATGATCGTAACCGATAGCATTGCCGAATGCGTCTTTGTTTACTGCCGTGTCGTTCTCGCCGCCATACAGCGAGTTGGGCTTGCCCCAATTGAAAATCACGTTGTTGGCAAACTCACTATCCACAAATGCGTCATGGTAGTGGTTCCCTTTGTCCAACTGGGCATCATCGCGAACACCGTTAAAACGCGGAGTGCGGTTCAGACAATTGGTAATCAGGCAGTGGTGCATGGTGCTATGCTCGCCTCCCCACTGCGTGGCGTACGCGCGGCTGCCTTTTTTGTTCTTGCTGTTATACAGTCCTTCGCCTATGATTGACCACTGGATAGTCGTCGAATCAGTGTCATACGCGGTGACGCACTCCTCCATCGACCAAGTAAACGAGCAGTGGTCGATAATCACGTTCTTCGTATTCTCCATGTCCAATGCAGGACAACTCTTGGTGGGTATATCGCCGGCGCGGAAACGTATGTGTCGGATAATCACGTTCGGTTTGCATACGTACAAGTTGTATCCTGCTATACAGATACCTCCACCAGGTGCGGTCTGACCGGCAATGGTTACGTTAGGGTGTTGCAACTTGAGCGTACTTGTCAGGTAAATGGTACCGCATACGCCGAACAACACCGTCCTGGGCGTGTCGTCACCGCTGCGTAGTGCCCACCGCAAAGTCCCTTCCACCAGATTATTATCGGTGCAGTCGTCCAAACGAGTTACATAGTACACATTCCCGCCGCGACCGCCGGTCACAAACTTACCGTATCCTTCCGCCCCGGGGAATGCAGTTAACATTTGCTGCGCCTGCAATCCTGCCACGCCACATATCGTCAATACGACCAAAAAAACTACTCTTTTCATTATATTTATTAATAAACTCTCAACTTTCAACTCTCAACTACTATCAACTATCAACTATCAACTATCAACTTTCAACTACTCTCAACTCTCAACTATCAACTTTCAACTACTCTCAACTCTCACAACTGCCCCGCCTCTACTAACAAAATTATCCTTTCGGTCATTTTGTCTTTGTCCGAGCCGTCATATTCCGCCTTCAGGTCATTACCGAACATTTTCGCCAGACCTTGCCAGAAATTCGCTGCAAGCGTTCCCTTGTACATTTGTATCACATCATACGACGTCTCGCCCGACTCACGGTCTATCAGTTTCATCAACATCTGCCCCTGCGAAGCGGTCATGTCCCGAAAACTGCCCTCATAGCGCTGAAAAAGCAATTTCTCATACTGCTTCCAGAACTTGCGTTTCTGTCTGCGACTCATGTTTTGCATCAACTCATTCGTCTTCTCCATCTCTTTTGCCAATATCTTCGCATAGGGTAGGGTCTTCTTCACGTCGCGAACCGTCCGCCAGTAGAAACGTTCCTGCTTCTTGTTCTTGAAACGCATCTTCGGATATATGTATACATCGTGCAGAAATGCAAGCCCGATGGTGTCACCCGACGGACTGATCTCCGCCGGTATCTGCAAAGATGCTCCCTCGTTGGCATGTATCTGCATCGCCAAAAAGGTCGTCGCCAGTATCAAAAATAACTTCTTTTTCATCTTTCAGCCTGCAAATTTACGTCTTTTTTTTGAAATATGCAAGGTTTTATGCATATTTTGTGCCAAATGTCATTTTTTTTTTGTAACTTTGCACTCGATTTTGAAAAAAAGTGAAAAAAGATGTCTATTTTAGACCCGAAATTGGATGATAAAACCCTCCACCTCATTGGCGAAGAAGCTGACAGAATGGGGGTGGAGTGTTACGTGATTGGAGGATGGGTGCGCGATCTACTGCTCAACAGACCCTCCAAAGATATTGATATTGTTGCTGTCGGATCCGGAATCGCTCTCGCACAAGCGGTGCACAAACGCATTCGGGGTTCGCACCTCAGTGTCTTCAAAAACTATGGAACGGCACAGGTCAAGCGCGGTGAACTCGAGTTGGAGTTCGTTGGCGCGCGACGTGAGTCGTACCGGCACGATAGTCGGAACCCTATCGTCGAAGATGGTACGCTTCAGGATGACCAAAACCGCAGGGACTTCACTATCAATGCTTTGGCTATCTGCCTCAATAGTACCCGATATGGCGAACTACTCGACCCATTCCACGGAGTTCAGGACCTTAATGCCGGCATCATACGTACTCCCCTCGACCCACAAATCACCTTCGATGACGACCCACTCCGCATGATGAGGGCGATTCGTTTCGCATGCCAATTGCGCTTCTCCCTTAATATCACCACTTTCGAGGCAATTCAACGCAATGCCGAAAGGATTCGTATCATCACCAAGGAGCGCATCGCTGACGAACTCAACAAGATAATGCTTTCTCCCCAACCCTCCATCGGGTGGAAGCTCCTCGACAAAGCGGGACTCCTGCAAATCATTTTTCCCGAACTCGTGGCACTCAAAGGGGTCGAAACCAAGGACGGGCGAGGGCATAAGGATATTTTTTATCACACGTTACAAGTCCTCGATAATGTGGCGGCGGCATCCGATAATTCTGTCGTCCGGCCTGACCATGTCCTTTGGCTCAGGTGGGCGGCACTCCTGCATGATATCGGCAAACCGCAGTCAAAAAAATGGGAGGATGGCACGGGGTGGACTTTTCACAACCACAACTACCTCGGCGCACGAATGGTGCCACGTATTTTTAGCCGCATGAAACTCCCCCAGAACGAGAAGATGGACTATGTCCGCAAACTCGTTGATTTACACATGCGTCCCATTGCACTCATTGAGGATACTGTCACCGACTCCGCCGTTCGACGTCTCCTCTTCGAAGCAGGGGACGATGTGGACGAACTCATGATTCTTTGTAACGCCGACATCACCTCTAAAAACGAGGAGAAAGTGCGTCGGTACAAAGCGAATTTCGAACTCGTTAAACATAAAATGGTCGAACTCGAAGAGCGCGATCGTATCCGCAATTTCCAACCACCCGTGCGCGGCGAGGAGATTATGGAGACGCTTCACCTCAGCCCATGTCGCAATGTCGGTATCCTAAAAGACGCCATCAAGGATGCTATCCTCGACGGCGTCATTCCCAACGAATACGAACCCGCTCGCGCTTTCATGCTCCAAAAGGCAACCGAAATGGGACTCTTTCCCCCCGCTACACCATCCGTGTAAAGCGCATTTCCCCATGCAACCACCAGCGGGTGATTAGCGGGTGATTAGCGAACGGCCTAACGTCATTTGTTGTTGAACTCGTAACTGACCGTAACCACGTGTTTGTACGTTTGGTCCATGTATAGGCGGTTAATCTCTTGCGACTTACGCGTGATATTCACCTCCCTTTGTTGGGAGAAATGGAACGAGTACGCAAAAGTCAGTTGGTTCTTCTTGTCTATGTTCCACCTCAGACCCACCTTTGCACGCACCGCGCACAGATATTGTCCGCCATACAACTGCACTCCGCTCGCATTGTAGCATGACGGTTGGTTTAGCGTGTTCGCAAACTCAATATAAGTGAATGGTTTGTACGTCTTACCTGGCAGATTGAAGTCCGCAGTCAGCCTGTGACGCAGTTCCATGTTGCATTTGGGCTTCTCCAATACATTCACCGAGTCCGCGCGGCAGTCCGCCAAAAAACGCTCTCGCAACGTCAGTTTCACCAAACCGAAATTGGCACTCCCGATTAATACTGCGTACGGACGGTGTCTCAAGAACTCCTCCGGACCCTGTTTTACACCGTTGGAATACAGTTTTTGGTGCAAATATCGCAGCGTATAACCCGCCTGCAGCTTCAGCCCGTACTTGTAATTATTGTATGTATCCGTGTACGAAAAAAATTTCCAACCCAGTGCCGCCGATGTATAACTCTTTGAAAAATAAGCTGTAGGCGACTGATTCGAATCGTACAGCACCTCGCGGATTTCCTCACTTAACATGACGTCCCACTTCTCGGCAAAAGGCAAACTCACTGCGGCGGACTGACGCATCTCCACCATGTGGGTTTTCTTGTCCGAGGTATCCGCATCACTGCTCAGTTCGTATGCCCTTGCTTGCAGGCTCAGCAATGCTACAAGAACGATAAACAATTCTCTTTTCATCTTTTTATGCTTTCGGCTTAACTTGATCATTGATAGTGTCTTTCTCACCATGTTTCAGGGGATAGTACACCTTTACGTACGCCACATCACGCAGGTAGTCGATATGACCCACCTCCACATCTTCAATCTCCTCAATGCCCGTACGTTGGGCAAGGTCGGCTTTCAACTCCTCACGCTTGGACGGAGTAATCAGGTCAATCTTGTCGTACAGGATTAGTTTGGCGGTGATGACCCGCCTTCCCATCACGGCCTCCATCCCGAAGCAAAGGCCTACTATCAGCAGATTCGCAAGCACCAACTCCGTGATGGACGCTGTCATGGACAGACCGTTCATCAACGACATCGCGATAATAATGAACAAATAGGTCATCTCACGCACAGGTACTGCCTCGGTCCGGTACCTGATCATGCCGAAAATGGCAAACAGACCAAATATGAACCCTACCTCTAACTTGATACTCTCCATCAAGAAAATCAGCAGGAACATCGCGCTCGAGAACAAGATAAACGTCAAGTACCAGTCTTTCCTGTTCGATTTTCTGAAATAACAGAAATGAATAACCAACCAACTCATTAGTAGGTTGAATAAGAACCGTATCAGCAGGTTCATCACCCCGTTGTGGTCGTAGATGGCGGCACCCATGAAGGATGGCACTTCCAGCACCGCATATTCGTCCGCGATGGTTTGGTCAAAGGCGGGAAACTGCTCGTTGCCCAACTCTTCCGTCACGGGCTGAACGTCTTGCTCCTGGGCAAACGAATTTTGTGCACCGGCGGGAACAATCAGTAGTCCCGTCAGCAGAAATAATGTGATAAGTCGTTTCATATCGTTGTATGATTTGTTATTCGTTCTATCTTGCGTATCTTGGCCTTGAAGCGGTTACGCTTCACGCTCTCGTTGGTCAATGCGGTCCCTACGCAGTATTTGCTGATCTTCATCGGTTTGATTCGCAGTTCGTTCATTATCCGCAACATGGGCGAATACGTGTTACCGTCTCGCTTCAACTCAATAATGACCAAGTCCTCGTAACTCTTGTCAATACCCGTCTGCACGTTGCTCCAAACCAAATTCAGATCAATGGTCAGACGCTCGGTTTTGCCTTTGTTCACCAGGGTAATACGGCTGAATGCGGTACGCAGTTCCGGCAGCAACTCCCGCCATTCGTACCAGCAACGTTTGGTCATGAAGGCACTCACCTCCTCGTCCGGATGTAGCAACACCCCTTGGTCACTCACTGCGATGCGCTTCTTCTTGGTCTTACCCTTGTTGTTCTTGTTCTTTATCTCCAAAAAGGTCAGACCGTCACTATCTACATACGTTCTGATTCGCACTTTCTGGCGGACCAAATGTCTGTCATGGTGACGGATATACATGCTCAACTCGGGTGTGTCGTAGTACAGCGTATCGTACTGAGTAATCCTCTTTCCATCTATCTGCTGGGCGAAATAGTCCTTTTGTGCCATACGCAAAATGTCTGCCAACTGACTCCTCGACGCGATATACTTCGTATCCACGCGGTTCATCAACTTCACAGCATCCATTTCCTCCAGGCTGATTGGCTCGAAGGTGTCTAATAGTTTATGCAGTTCTATCTCGCTCATACGCAGTCTCTTTTCCTTGTAAGTGTCCTCCCTCAATTTCTCAAAAGGGCATTCCACCCTCCTCTTAGAGTCGTCCCACTCACTCGCTTACGTCTCTCTTCCCTCAGTCTT
>CAMOMF010000176.1 GCA_946619625.1 uncultured Bacteroidales bacterium | reverse complement strand
GATTTCCGTCACCGGCAATACGCAGTATGAATTTGCAATTACGGATGATGGAACGGGCATAGATGAGAAGCATCTGCCGCATTTGTTTGAGCGTTTCTATCGCGTGGACAAAGGCCGTAGCCGTGACATGGGCGGCACGGGATTAGGCCTGGCGATTGTCAAAAACGCCGTTTCTCTGCATGGCGGCACTTGTTCCGCCGAACTCACCCGTCCTCACGGCCTGACCGTCCGTTTCTCCATTCCTCAGAACTGACCGCACAAAGCTACAATAATTTTTCGAGATATGCTAATAAAATTTTGATTTTGCAAGTGAAATGAATTGGTTTTTGCGTTGTATTCCGCCTTTGCCCTGCATTTCCGTCTAAATCGGAATATTTATTTCTCCGCCACTACGTTCTGTCGATTATTTTTTTAAATCTTGCCTATGTCAAAAAAAAGATCGTATTCTTTTGAGTATTTTTTTTTTATAAGGTGTTCGTTTCTCTCACGGTCTTATCTTTTTTGCTTTTTCTCCCTTTAATGAGGTGCTCTCTACGTTCGCGGCTTGTTGGTGCGGTAAACCACTGGTCTTTTCCCTCGAAAGTAGAAAAAATAGCGACTCACAGCGATGTGAGCCGCTAATAAATAGTCGCTCCTTAAAAATCATTTAATTTTGACAAATAGTAGCATAGGTTGCTGCAGTTGATATATAGTATTTTGCCAAAAATGGGCACAAAGAAACTTGAGTTTCCTCATTAGTTTCATTAGATTCCATGCGGTAGCAGCCAGCATAGCGTTTATAGTGGACGATGGCTTGCCATGGAGATAGTTCTCCTGCATGCGATAGTCAGATTTGAGGTGTCCAAGGAACGTTTGTCTTTCCCGGTGCGGCTGTTCCGCTTCACGTGTATGAATCATGCAAGAATCGTGCAAGAATCGTGCAAGAATCGCACAAGAATCGCACAAGAATCGTGCAAGAATCGTGCAAGAATAACACAAGCCTAAGAGCAGGAAGTGGCGTCCATATGAGTATGCAGTGTCAATGAAAAGTGCCATGGCAAAGAGAAACGATAAAATGGTTAAATCGTTTAACGTATAATTGCCATATAACTGAGCCATATAACTGAGCCATATAACTGAGCCATATAACTGAGCCATATAATTTTTCATTAATGACAATAAATGTCTAATTGATGATAATTAACCATTTAACAATTTAACCCCCAAAAAAGTACTTTTTTTACAAAAGACTTGCATAATTCAAAAAAAAGCAGTAACTTTGCAGGCTCAATTAGACGAATATGGCTAAAATAGGTGTTTTTGATAGCGGTTATGGAGGGTTGACCATTCTGGAAAAGGTGCGTCATGCGCTGCCGCAGTACGACTATGTTTACTTGGGTGACAATGCGCGCACACCTTATGGAACGCGCTCGTTTGAAGTTATTTACCAGTACACATGGGAGTGCGTGCGCCATCTGTTGCAGGCGGAGGACGCCGCCCTCGTGTTGGTGGCATGTAACACCGCCTCGGCGCGGGCATTGCGCTCTATTCAGCAGCGCGACCTGAAGGGTATTTGGCAACAGGACGGTTCGGACGTGCGCCGCGTGCTGGGTGTCATCCGTCCCACGGTGGAGCGCGTAGCCGACTACACCCGCACCAAGCACGTGGGCGTTCTTGCCACGCCGGGAACGGTGACGTCCGAGTCGTATATCCTCGAACTGGAGAAACAGGACCCCACACTGGTTGTCACACAGCAGGCATGCCCCATGTGGGTGCCCCTTATCGAGAACGGCGAGCATACGGGTGAAGGAGCCGACTATTTTGTTCGCAAGTACGTGGACGCAATCCTTGCGCGTGACCCGCTGATAGACACCCTTATCCTCGGCTGCACTCACTACCCGTTGCTCCGCAACAAGATAGAGCGTGTTCTGCCTGCCGGCGTGCAACTGCTGGCTCAGGGCGACTTGGTGGCGGCGTCCCTCACCGACTATCTGCAGCGGCATACCGAACTCGAATCCATGCTCGACAAACAGGGTACCTGCCGTTTCCTCACCACCGAACAGCCCGACAAGTTCCGCCAGTCTGCGGCAATCTTCCTCGGCGACAGCCACTTGACCGCAAAGCACATAGCGATATAACAGGAGTGCAGGAGCACAGGAGTGCAGGAGTGCAGGAGTACAGGAGTACAGGAGTACAGGTGTGCAGGAGTGCAGGAGTACAGGAGTACAGACGAATGTATCGACTGATGAAACGTTTCAGAGCCGGAACTAATGTTTGAACTGCTGCAACAAAAAACAACACAAACGCCTATTCGGGGTTTGTGTCGTTCACATGTGGCGGTAGAACCGCTGTAATCTGAAGAAGGTTTACTCAGCAACAGCAGGTTCAGCAGCAGGTTCAGCCTGGGCAGCAGCCTCTTGGCAGCACTCTTTGGTAGAGTCCTTGCAGCATTTGTGCTCACCTTCTTTGCAGCACTTCTGCTCGCCGTCTTTGCAGCACTCTTTCTGCTCACCTTCTTTGCAGCACTCTTTCTTTTCGCCTTTGCTGCAGCAGGCTACGCTCATCATAGCCACGGCAGCGATTAAAAGAATCTTTTTCATACGTTTAATTGCAATTAAAATTAATAACTGAGGTCTTTCTAATGAAAAGACCTGCAAAATTACTGCTTTTTTTTCAATTGTGCAAGAAAAAAGAATAAAATATGTAGAAAATAGTGCCATTTTTTTGTGTATGTCAAAAAAAAGTAGTAACTTTGCACCCTAATTTTGCTTAAAAAAATAAAAAGCATGAGTTTTATGTCATTCTGGAAGAATTCAAACGTTGCTTTTGTGCTCAAAATGTTTATCCTCGCACTCCTTTTGGTGGTGGTACTGTGCGCAGCGGCACTTTTTTGGTTGGATAAATATACGCATCATGGCGAAGAAGTAATGGTGCCTAATGTGGTGAACAGTTATGTCGAGGAGGCGATGATACTTGCCTCTGCCGAGGGACTTCACCTGCAGGTGGTGGACACTACCTACAACCGACGCTTCAAACTGGGTGCTATCGTGGAGCAGAAACCTGTCGCCAACTCCCGCACCAAACGAGGCGGGGAACTGTACGTCATTGTCAATGCCAAGACCGTCAGACAGATACCCCTCCCCAACCTGCGGGACATCTCTTTCCGTCAGGCGGAAGCCACCCTGCGTTCCGTCGGACTGGCATTGGGCGAGGTGACCTACCAGGCATCTGAATACAAGAACCTGGTGCTTGACATGCGCAAGGACGGCGAGTCTGTCGAGGCGGGCACACGCTTCCCTGAGGGGACACAGATCGACCTCATCGTTGGACTGGGTGCCGGTACGGAGGAAGTGACAGTACCCAATGTACTCAACAAGTCACCCGATGAGGCGCGTGTTGTCCTGCTGGCGAAAAAACTCTCTCTCGGCGGTATTCATTACGATGAAGAACTCACCGACGTGAACCGCGACAGTTTCGTTGTCTATTTGCAGATGCCTCGTCCCGAAGCCTACGCCAAGGAGGGCTCACACGTGGAGATCTACCTTACTACCGACCGGACCAAAGCACAGGCAGCAGCTGAAGAGGCGGCAAACGACGAGTTTTTCCAAGACGATGCTGTGTACGAAGAGTAATGTGTGAACAACCACATATGGTAGAAGAACAGGGCGACGAACTGTTTGAGCGTTTCCGCATTGTGGCGGACAGGGGGCAGGCTCCTCTGCGTGTGGACAAGTTCCTTGTGGACCATACGGGGGGCGTCTCGCGCAACCGTATCCAGCAGGCAGCCGATGCCGGACATGTCTGGGCTAACGGCAAGCCTGTCGCCTCCAACTACAAGGTCAAACCCGGCGATGTCATTCAGATGCTGGTGGACGAAGAGCCTACCGACTATACTATTGTGCCGGAAGATATCCCGCTCGACATCGTCTATGAAGACGCCGACGTGCTGGTGGTGAACAAACCCGCCGGACTGGTGGTCCATCCCGGGGTGGGGAACGTCACAGGCACGTTGCTCAATGCCCTTGCCTGGTACTTTCAGCACAGCGGCACCTCCCTGGATATGAACGACCCGAACATCGGACTCGTCCATCGTATTGACAAGGACACCAGCGGCTTGTTGCTGATAGCCAAGACCCCCGAAGCCAAGACCGACTTGGCGCTGCAGTTCTTCGAACATACCACCCGCCGCACCTACAACGCCCTGGTGTGGGGCACTTTTGCAGAGGACAGCGGCACTGTGGTAGGTGCCCTCGGGCGGGACACTCGCGACAGAACCGTTTATCGCGTCTGGGACCCCGAGGATAACCCTGCAGCCAAACATGCCGTCACGCACTGGCAGGTGTTGGAACGTTATCCTTACTGCACCCTCGTGGAGTGCCGCCTTGAGACGGGGCGCACCCACCAGATCCGCGTGCACATGAAACACATCGGTCACCCCCTTTTCTGTGACGACAAATATGGAGGCAAAGAGATACTCAAGGGCGTACCCACCCAGAAGTACAAGCAATTTATTCAGAACTGTTTTGCCATCTGCCCGCGCCAGGCTTTGCATGCCAAAACCCTTGGTTTCCGGCACCCCCGGACAGGGGAAGACATGTTTTTTGATTCACCTTTGGCACAAGATTTGCAGGCTCTTTTGGAAAAGTGGCGCAAATATACCACCACGCTCTGAAACTAATTGTCCATTTGTATGAACCGGATTCTTTGGGCTGACGACGAGATCGACCTCCTGCAGCCGTATGTCATCTATCTTAACCAAAAAGGTTACGAAGTACTAACAGCCAATAATGGCAACGACGCGATTGAGATAACCGACCGCGAGCCGTTGGATATTGTCTTTCTGGACGAACAGATGCCGGGAATCAGTGGCTTGGAGACCCTGCAGACCATCAAAGACCACCATCCCTCGCTACCGGTGGTTATGATTACCAAGTCCGAGGAAGAGGGCGTCATGGAACAGGCCATCGGTCAGAAGATTGCCGACTACCTCATCAAGCCCGTCAACCCCTCGCAAATACTGCTTTGCCTGAAAAAACACGTTCACGAGAAGACTATCGTGTCCGAGCAGACAGACGCGGGTTACAGGCAGGAGTTTTCCGACATCACTTACATGATAGATACGGCGGAGACGTTGCAAGAGTGGCAGGCCATCCAGCGCACCCTCTCGCAGTGGGAGATACGTTTGGGTGAAGCCGACTCTGCCATGCAGGAGATGCTCGCCATGCAACGCAAGCAGGCGAATGCCGCCTTTGCCAAGTTCGTTCAGCGCAACTACGGCGACTGGCTTCGTGACCGCGCTACCGCTGCCAATGCGGTCTTCAGTCCCGACATCTTCAAGCGCGTGGTCTTTCCATCCCTTGACAAGGGGGAGAAACTGTTCCTCGTGGTTATTGACAACTTCCGCTATGACCAGTGGAAAACCATCGAACCTGTACTGTCTGAGTTCTTTACCGTCACCGATGACCGTTTCTGCACCTCGATCCTGCCTACCGCCACACAGTATGCGCGCAACGCCATTTTCTCCGGACTCATGCCTGCGCAAATCAAGCAGATGTTCCCCGACCTTTGGGTGGACGAGGACGAAGAGGAGGGCAAGAACCTGCACGAGGAGGAACTGATTCGTTCCCAGATAGAGCGCTATCGCCGCCATGACACGTTCACCTACTTCAAGGTCAATGAGTCCGATTTCTGCGAACGTATTACTGCTAAATTCAAAGGATTGCGTACACCGCTGAATATCGTGGTGCTCAATTTTATAGACATGCTCTCGCACAGCCGCACCGAGTCGAAGATGATGCGCGAACTGGCGGGTGATGAGGCGGCATATCGTAGTCTGACGCTCTCATGGTTCCGCCATTCGCCCACGTATGCTATGTTCCGCCGCATTGCCGAGTTGGGCTACAAAGTCATTCTTACGTCCGACCACGGCACCGTACGCGTGCAGAACCCCGTACAGATTATTGGCGACAAGAACACCAATACCAATCTCCGTTACAAAGTAGGCAAGTCCCTTGCCTGCAAGTCCAAGGATACGTTTGTCATCGACAAACCCTCCGCGTATGGTCTGCCTGCACCGAACCTGTCCTCTTCGTACATCTTCTGCACCGGGCAGGATTTCTTCGGTTACCCGAACAATTTCAATTACTACGCTCAGTACTACACCGGCACTTTCCAGCACGGTGGCATCTCGTTGGAGGAGATGTTAGTGCCACTTATCACATTAGAGGCGAAATAGGACCCCTCAGTCGCAAGCGACAGCCCCCCCTGTTTAGGGGGGCGTTTTTTGTTTGCGTGGGAGTGGCTTTTTCTTGCTTAGTAGGTCGAACCGTTGTAGGTGGAGGTGGAGGCTTTCTTGTTGTCGCTCTCGTTGGGTATCCACCATGTGGAGTTGCTCTCTTTGCCCAAGTAGAACGCCTTGGCGCGGATAGTGGTGCCTTGCCTAACGCGTACAGGTGACGAATAGACTGCCGAAGTGGCGGTAGGCTCTGTTCCGTCCAGAGTGTAACGTATGACTGCTCCCGGGACGGATGTGATCATGGTGGCGTAGTTCTTTTCTACATGAATGCCCGGCTGCGAGAGGTGGAAATGAATGCCGTTGTCTTGCAGGCGTTTGAGTTCGTGCTTGCAGATGCTGGCGTTCCATTCGGCAGGTGTGACGGTATGCCCTTGGAACTTGGCGGCCGACTCGGGACGGGCGTTCCATGCGCGCTCGCTCAGGGCAAACAGTCGCGGGAAGATGTATCGCTCCACTTGCTGGTAGTTGCCTCGGAGCGTCTCGGCAAAGACATGTGCCTCCAATCCGCGCACGTTCTCATTGCGTATCGGTTCGAACAGGTAGGTGTCCATCACCTCACACGACCCTGCCCAGTAGAGACCGGTCTCTTCCTGATGGCGCACATACACGTGGTCAAAATACAGCACATTGGCGCAACTGAGAACGACGGGGAAACCTTGGTCGGACAACTCTTGCGCCTTTTTCTGTGACACTTTCCAGCAGTTGCACAGTGGTTTCTTTCCGTCAGAGGGCTGCTCGGACTGCGTCTGAGGCCAGATGGCGGCGATCTCCTCCCAGCCGGCCGGGTAGAAACCGTTATCCGTCACAATGCCTTGCAGCTGTACCAAGAAATGCGTGAATTGCTCGTCGGTATATACGCCCTTTGCCACTTCGTCTCCTCCCAGGTGGAAATAGGTGGGCTTGATGCCTGCTTCGGTGTACATCTTGCGAATCTCACCAATCACTTTCTCCATGAAGTTCTGTGCAGACGTCAGGTTCACGGCAATCACATTGTCCTTATAACTCTGAGCGGAGTTGTAGTCCAATTTCGGTCGGTTGAAGTCGGTCAGCAGGTACTGGTAAGCGCGCGAAGGATCGTTCTGAATGTACTTGTGGTAACGAGCCTCCATGCACTTGATGGCCGCGCGGCTATGGCCGGGAATATCAATCTCGGGGATTACTTGAATATAGTGTTCTTGCGCGTAGCGGAGAATCTCCTTGAAGTCTTCCCGGGTAAGGAATCCATTGGCACTATTGCTCATATCCTTGTCATTCCACCCGCCGCCGTAGTAGGGTAGCATGCAGTTGCGCTCGTCCGTTGTGTAGCCGCGCTTGGAACCAATCTCCGTCAACTCGGGGATGCCGGGTATTTCCAGACGCCATGCCTCATCGTCGGCAAGGTGCAAGTGCAGTACGTTCAGTTTGTAGTCGCTCATCTGGTCAATAAGGCGCAGGATGTCGGCTTTGCGGGTGAAGTTGCGGGCGATATCGAGCATGAACCCGCGGAACGGATAGTCGGGCCAGTCCTCTATATGGCAGTTGGGGAGTCCCGCCTTGCGCAGACGCTCCATGGTCTTCTCGGCATAATATTGCCCTACGCTGTCCGACGACTGTATCTTAACGCTGCCGTAACTGATGTCGATGATATAGCCCTCAGGAGGCAACTGTCCGCTGCTGCGCGTGCTGCGTCTTGCCGTCCATTCCACCACTTTCGGACGCGGCAACAGGAAAACGGGCTCGCGTATGGCAGACCCGGCGGTGAAAGACAGGAATTTTTCGTACAGCAACTCTCCGTCCGCATATTTGTACCACGTATCAATGCCGCGGCTCCACTGCTTGCTGTTGGTAAACCGCTCCGCCTCAATAGGTATGGTGACCGGTGCACCGGTGCTGTCCAGCACCAGGAAGGCGCCCTCCGGACCGGCGTTCTCCTTCAGAATGGCACCCTTGAAACGTACGTCCAGGGTGATGGTGTCGCCGGCTGCGAGTCCGGCAAACATCTCCGTCGGAGTAATCTTGTGCGATGAGGCGGAGATGCGCTCAAAGTGCATCAAGTCGCCCGCCTTGTACTCCGGGTTAACGGACAATTGACAATAGTATATCGTCCACCCTGTTCCGGGCAGGGGCGTGGTTCCGTCGTTGATGAATGTCCACTTGGTCAGGCACACGCCCGGCTCGATGTCGTTCTGAACCAGTGCCCAGTGAATACGCAGTTTCGGCGCCGCCTGCACCGCTGACATACCCAGCAGTGCCCCCGCCAGCAATAGCCCCATAACAAGTCCTTTCTTTGCCATAATGAAGTTTTTTACGTTTGCGGGTGCAAAGTTACTGCTTTTTTTTGACATATGCAAGAGTTTGGGGTATTTTTGCTGTTTTTTCAGTCAGAATACGTGTATTTTGGTCATGGAAATCCGGCGGCAGTTAGTTGAGGGGAATCCGGCGGCAGTTAGCCGAGGGACTTGAGTTGGTGGTAGATGATGGCGCGGATGAACGTGTTGAGTTGGTAGTAGCGTTTTTGTTTGGTTGAATTCGGATAAAAAGGGGCTTCGGGGTCAGGGCGGCTCCCCTTGTTGCCGGGCAGTTGGGCTTCGAAGCGCGCCTTCCAGTTGTTGTACTCGGAGAGTTGCTCGGGGGTGGCCTCGGTGGTGTTCTTGGCGACAGTAATAATGTCGCGGGTGCGGTAGATGGCATTTTGGAAAGCTTGGCGGTTTACGAGTTCGTTACCGACCTGAGGGTGCTTGTCGAAATTGCGCGGATTATCGACCTTGTATGCCTCTTTTTTGCATTTCTTAATGCACTTGCCGCTTGAGTTGCGGATACGTTTTTGACGGAAAATGATTCCTTTTTTGACGATCGCTCCGTGGAGTTCGTCAAGAATTGCATCAGTTTTGAAGCCAGCCATAATTGTTGTTGTTTGTTGTTTATATTACCGTTCTTATTAGAGGTCGGTGGCATGGTGATGTCATATAGGTGGCATGTTAATCGTATAGATATCACATATGGTTTACCTATAGATAATCTATGGATAATGTACGGATTACATATGAATTACATACGAATCACATATGAATCACATAGAAATCACCTACGAATCACCTAGAGATGATTATATGAAAATGAGTGCAAAGGTAGTGAAAATAAATGAAATGTGCAAATATTGTTCGAGAAAAATGTTGTTTTGGGTGAAAAAAGGTGATTTTCGTCCAAAAAAGCGTGAACTTTGGGAATAAAGACAGACATAAATAAACACAAAACGAACATAGGACAGACTAAAGACAGATATAAAGCAGACATGGAACAGGGATAGGCGTAAATAAACACAAGACGAACATAGGACAGACTAAAGACAGATATAAAGCAGACATTGAACAGGGATAGGCATACATAAACATGAAACTGACATAAGGAAGACATAAATCAGTCTAAGGAGCAAAGAACGTGAAGGGTGGTGTGGCGGTTTGGACAAATGCGGCTCACAGAGAGCGGGGGACAACGTGGGAGGGACAAAACAAGAATCCGTTTACAGAGAGGACGAGATGACAGCTCGCATAATTGACAATGTGAAAATCTCGCAAAATTGACAATGTGAAAGAACTGGACACAAGACACCGAGGTAGAGGTCGGCGGAGCCGATGTCCGAATAATTCGGACGTAATACGAAGAAAGAGTAAGCAAGCGAGGAGAGAGAGCAAGCATGCG
>CAMOMF010000175.1 GCA_946619625.1 uncultured Bacteroidales bacterium | reverse complement strand
TGGCGCTCCGTCGACCTCTACGTCGGAGGCTCCGAGCACGCCACAGGCCACCTCATCTACTCGCGCTTCTGGAACAAGTTCCTCTACGACTCGGGCTACACCTGCGAGGACGAGCCCTTCCGCAAGCTCGTCAACCAGGGCATGATACAGGGATGGTCGAGCTTCGTCTTCCGGCTCAAGGGCACCAACCGCTACGTCTCCTATGACCTGCTCGAGACCACATTCGACAACGAGGCCAAGAAGCAGCGCTACTACTACCAGGGCCAGGAGGCCGACCCCATCTACACCGACATCAGCACCGTCGACGGCAAGGAGCTCGACGTGGAGAAGATACGCCAGTGGATGCCCGACTTCAAGGACGCCGAGTTCACGATGAACGCCGAGGGCAAGTACATCGTCATGCAGGCCATCGAGAAAATGTCGAAGTCAAAGTATAACGTCGTCAACCCCGACGACATCTGCGAGCGCTACGGCGCCGACACGCTCCGACTCTACGAGATGTTCCTCGGTCCTTTGGAGATGTCCAAGCCTTGGGACACCAACGGCATTGACGGTGTGCACCGTTTCCTTAAGAAACTATGGAACCAGTTCGAGAACCTCAATGACGACGATCCTACGCCGGACGAGTTGCGCAGTTTGCACAAACTCATCAAGAAGGTGACTTGGGATATCGAGCACTTCTCTTTCAATACCTCCATTCCCGCTTTCATGATTGCCCAGAGCGAACTCGCCAAGTGCAGCAAGCGCGCCATTCTTAAGGACTACGCCATCCTCCTTGCTCCCTTTGCTCCCCATATCGCCGAGGAGATGTACTCACTCACTAACAACTCCTCCACTAAGGTAGAAGAGGGGGATCCAAAGGAGACGGAAGAGTACGAAACCATCTTCGATGCCGCCTGGCCTGTGTGCAACGATAAGTACCTCGAGGAAAGTAACGTCAAATACCCGGTTCAGTTCAACGGCAAGGTGCGCTTCCCCCTCGATCTGCCCAAGACCGCCACTCGCGAAGAAGTGGAAAAAGCCGTACTTGAGAACGAACAGACACCACGTTTCCTCAACGGCGGAACGCCCAAAAAGGTGATTGTTGTACCCGGAAAAATCGTCAATATTGTGCTCTAAACAAGACACAACGCACCGCTGAATAAGTATTTATTTTCGCCCCTCGTTGCAATACTCTGGTAAACACCATGTTGCAGCAAGGGGCGAAATTGTCGCTGAATAAGTCTGAAATTTGCACAATTCAAAAAAAAACAGTAACTTTGCACCCGGATTCAAAATATTCTGAGTCCACAACCAAAACAGAGTGAATATGAAATCAAGAAGTATTATTTGTGCACTCGTGGCCCCTCTCCTGTTTGCGGGCTGCGGAGACACTCCCCACCAAGTGAAGACCCTTTCGTTCTCCTCCGAAGAGCAGGTCATCAATCGCAACCAGAACGAGTTCTCCCTTAACTTGCTCAAGCAGGTCAATGCCACCGAGCAGCAAAGTGAGAATGTGTTTCTCTCACCGCTTAGTGTTTCTATTGTCAGTGCCATGCTCGCCAATGGCGCCAATGGTGAGACGCTCTCCCAAATCCTGCAGACTATCGGAGCAGGCGACTACGTAGTGGCAGACCTCAACGACTACAGCAAGAACCTCCTCGAGAACTTGCCCTACTTGGACAAATACACCGACATGAACATCGCCAATGCCATTTGGGTGGACGATGCCCTCACGCTTAAAGAGCCTTTCAGGCAGGCAGGAAAACAGTATTTCAAGGCTACTATTGAGACCTCCGACCTGCAAGACCCCGCCATCGTGAATACCGTCAACTCTTGGGCTGACAAGAACACCAAGGGACTTATCAAAGAGGTCGTTACCGAGCGGGACTTCAATGAAGCAACCCGTATGGTACTTGCCAACGCACTCTATTTCAAGAGCAAATGGCAGGAAAAATTCAATAAGACCGACACCCGCAAGCAGGATTTCACTCTCAGCAACGGTAGCACCGTCCAGGTGGACATGATGCAGCAAACCAAGGAACTGCGGGTCATGCCCGCTTGGCCCATGGAGCACTACTATGGACCGGATGTGCCCGATACCACTATCGCCCCCTACGACGCGCGCATGTTACGCATGTATTTTAAGGACAAGGCGTATTGCATGGACATCGTTCTGCCGCGCGAAGGGCTTTCCTGTGACGACTATCTGGCGGACCTTAGCATGGACAAACTGGCTGAGTTGGAAGGACTGATGGATAATTATGATGTGGAGGTGCAAATGCCTAAGTTCAAACTCGACTACCGCCGCGACCTTGAGAATGATATGAAAGCGCTGGGCATGACCGATGTCTTTGACATTGTACGCGCAGACCTCACCGACCTCGCCACATACAACGGCTTGGATGTCGATGCCGACCTCTTCCTTGACAAACTCTTCCAGAAAACTTACCTCGAAGTGGACGAAGAGGGAGCCAAAGCTGCTGCGGTTACTATTGGTCTCGTTAATGACAAGGCTGCAGCACCAATGCCCATCGAGCCTTTCATCGTGGATCGTCCGTTCCTCCTCTTTATCCGCGAGGTTAAGTACGGCACTATACTCTTCGCCGGAAAAATAGGCAAGCCCGCATACTAACCGCATACTGAGCAATTATAGACTGAGCAACCATTGCACTTAGTATAAACTTTATCGCTACCTGGTAAGGGGAGGATGAGACCCTCTCTTTACTTTCTTTATACTCCACCGTTCTGCTCTTTATACTCCACCATTCCGCTCTTTACACTCCGCTACTCTGCTCCTTTCATCCGTCTTGAATGGGCGGCGTACAATCTAAATTACCGGAAACAGCCCGAACAATAAGAAAGAAACAGTGACAGTCCAATAAATAAGAAAGAAACACAGAAAGTCCTGCCATAACAACAAAGAGGCGCATTACTGCGTCTCTTGTCTTTTTGTGACCCGCTTGGGGCTCGAACCCAAGACCCCCACATTAAAAGTGTGATGCTCTACCAACTGAGCTAGCGAGTCGCACGTTCAGTGCTAAAAGAATGCTCTTTTTCAAAAGCGGCTGCAAAGGTACTGCTTTTTTTTGACATGACCAAATATTTTGGTAAAAAAGTGACTAAAAAGTGTATTTTTCTGCCTTTTTCCGCCTTAATAGTGAGTTTTACTCGATATTTTCAGTACGAACTTTGCGTCCGGAGAGGTCGAACAGGGTGTTTTCGCGACGGATGTATAATTGTCCGTTCAATAACACTTTCTCTGCTTTCAGTGCTGAGCCGTTATTGCCGTTTGCTGCATTGACGGGTTGCAATGCCGTGCCTCCTTGCGCTGGGTTGACGGTAATAGTGGCTGTAAATGTGCTGTCACAACCGAGGACGGTCAGCAGAGAGTCGCTCAGGCGGAATGTGCCCGGTTCGGTGGCGCGGAAAATCATCCCTCGGAACTCAACCGAGTCACCTATGTTGAGGGTATGCTCTTCCTCTATCTCATAGGCGGGCAGTACGTGCAGGGTGAGGGTGATGAGCGAGTCGTAGCCGAAGTGGTTGACGAGGGTGCCCTGATAAGTGCCGGCTTCGTTAATTCCTCCAAAGGGTGCTTCCGTGACCGACTCGTTGGAGCAGATAGTCATCTCCCAATCCGCGTACGTGCGCATGGAGTCGCGGAATTGTTGCTGCGAGATAAACAGCCAGTCGTTCTGGTTGCTGCGGCCATTGGCACCGGTAAACTGACTGCCGTCGTAGTTGAGCAGTTTGGCGGGAGAAGCCGTACGGTGAATCTTGTAGGCGTTGCGCTCGGTGTTGGTGGTCGAGGCGGACACTTGTATCGTCTGTACGTCTGCCGACAAGGTAGGCGTGGCGGAGGTGCCGATGACGCCTGTTTTCTGCAGGTAGAAATAGTAGGCGCCCGAGAACATGTTCATGGTGTAAACACCTTGGTTCTCCGACTGCGGGGTCATGGTCCATGCGTATAGTGGTTCCTCCACGGCGGTGAGAGTCATGTCGTTGTTGCAGAGGAAAGTGCGCGTGTCTGGATGGAAGATATAGTACCGTCCGCCGGCAGTAGGGTCCTCGCCCTGCCAATGGACTTGCTCTGCATGGGTGTGGTAGATATGCGGCTGCTCGGCACGCTTCTCATAGGTGAACTCCACTACGATGGGCCAGTGGTCGGCAAGCGGAGTGCCGGTAGAGTCCACGAAAGAGGTGTCCTGCAGGTAATAGTTGGCAGACAGGGCGTAGTTGCTTGCGGTGTTGTTGATATAGAACACTTTGTCCACCACTTCGCCTTTTTGGAAACCGAGGTCCCATACCATAAGTGCATCGGTGCCGAACTCGGGATAAACGCCATCGTACTCTTTTTCTATCCATGCGTCCCTCACCGTGAAACGTCCGTCTGCTTCAAGCGGCGCAATAAAGTTGTCGATGATACGGTCACGCGTATAACGGCTGTTGGTGTCGCCCATTACAATAATAGGTCTGCCATTGTTGGAGGAGATAATCATACTGGCAAGTTGCGACCACTGACTCCAGCGCGCGGCAAGGTCCTGCGCATCCACTTCGGCATCCATGTGCACGATGTACAGGTCAATAGAAAGTGTGTCGTGAATAGTGACTTGATAGTATCGGAACCCCTTGTCGATCAGTTCGTCTGCACCGTTGGTGAACTTGCCGTATTTTTGGTTCCATCCATAGAAAGCCTCGTTGGTGACAACAAAATCCTTGCGCCAGAACAACTCCAATCCATCGGTGTCGAAGGATATGTTTGCTTGGTAACCGCCTGCCGTGATTCCGCCGCGGTACGTGCCGAAGTTGTAGTTGCTTAGGTAGGTCATCAGTTGCTGATGGTAGTTGAAATCCTCGCTGACTCCGATGATATCGTAACCCATCGTTGCCAGTTTCCGCGAGATGGCTAATGTCCCTTCTGCGCCATGCCCGTCGGGGTTGAGGGTGATGCCGAGGATGGAAGTGGGCAAACCGTCCACATTCATGGCGGCAACGTTGAATGTGTTCTGCGCGCTGAGTGTTGAGGCAAATAAGAATGCCGCGGAGGCGAATAAGGTACGTATGAGGTTTGTTTTCATTACTTTAAGTCTTTTCTGTTTAGTCTTTCAATCTGACGTTGTGCATTGTTGAGCACTTGTTCCATTTGGTTGATATCGTGAAAAAGCGTGGCGAGTTGTAGGGTCTCGACCAGTGCTTTTTTGTCGTTGTCTGAAAGGAAATACACGTACGGTGATACCTCTTTGCCTGTGGTAGTGTTCCCGTGCAGACGAACACGTAGTCGCTCTCGCTGATGGATAGTGATGAAGGCGAGCAGGTCAATGGCGTCTTGGTCTTCAATGGTCAGAATGGAGTGGAATCCGTCTGCCTCCTCCGCAGTGGGAGAGAAATGGTGCTCTCTGCCTGTTCTGCTGTCGTGAACATCGCTGTTCATGGCACTGATTTCCAGTTTGGTCTGACACAGTTGCGCTTTGCCGCAGTAGTAACTCTTGAGGGTGGTGATTCGGTTGTCGCCTACGTATGCCTGCAGGAAACAACGCTCGCTGTTTTGCTCGGTGCGCAAAAGGCGGCTCACATAGTGCCCATTGTCCTCGTACTTGTCGTCTTTGTCGTAGCGGAAATGCTTCAGTAGGGGATCAACCTGCGGAAGGAGTAGCTGCAGTACCGAGTCCGCATAGTGTGCATTCCTTTCCGCCTCAAGCCGTGCTATGGTGTCTTGCAGACTCTTGGCTTCACGGCGCGCATCCACTTGTTGCCGGAACAGGATATGTACCGAGTCCAACTCTTGTTTGGCTCCTTCCAAGTTCCCCTGCAGGATGAGGGTGCGTGCCTGCTGCACTCGGGCTGCGGCTTGTTCTGCGTCATGGCTGCCTCCGCAACTCAGGCAGAGTAGGGCACTCATCGTGCAGAAAAGGAGCGCAAATAGGTATGTTTGATATGTATGTTTCATATGTTCGCATATTCTTGCGTTGCAAAATTACTGCTTTTTTATGATATTTGCAAGAAAAATGCAAGAAAAGTGTACTCTTTCTTAACTTTTGATGCAAAAAACGGCAGTCTTCTTCGCAAAACAGGTCAGAAAGGTTGTCTGCCCGGCTGACTTAATGCTATTTGTCAACATACACTTCGGCTGCAAAGTTACTGCTTTTTTTGAATTATGCAAGAAAAAGGAGAGAAAAATGGCAGAGAGTAATATAACTGATAATTTACGAAGGGGAAATTCGTGTAAGAGGTTAGTTTCTTACAAAAATGCTTTTTTGTGTGGGAAATTTGTGAAAAAAGCGACCTAAAAAGCAATATAACTTGATTTTTTTGCGTTTTTTGGTTTGAAGATTTGCAAATATGGATATTTTGTTGTAACTTTGCACCCCAAATTGGGTTACCATACCCTGTCGGGCTTTGTTGGCAGGTTGAAACGACAACATAAAGCGACGACACAAACAAAACATAGTGATTTAACGAAAACAAAGTGTATGATAGACTATATAAACGGTAAAGTGACGGAACTGACTCCCACGTATGTGGTGCTTGAGGCGGGTGGAATAGGGTATGAAATCAACATCGCCCTGCCCACTTATTCGTGGATTGCCGGTAAAGCGGATGCGAAACTATTCGTGTATGAAGCACTGCGCGACGACTCGCAGGACCTCTACGGTTTCCCGAGTAAAGGCGAACGGCAACTGTTCCTCGCATTGATAACGGTGTCGGGAGTGGGACCAAACAGCGCGCGAATGATTATGTCCGGTTATACGGCTGTGGAGATACGCCAACTGATTGCTGTGGGCAACGCCCGTGCTTTGAGCCAAATCAAAGGACTTGGACTAAAGACAGCTCAGAAAATCATCGTTGAACTGAAGGACAAAGTGCTGAAGATTGACCTCGGTGACAACCCGGGAGCACAGCCTATGGAGGAGGTTTCTGCGGCTGCCAACAGCGTGGTGTATGAAGAGGCGACACAGGCACTTGTGGCACTGGGATATCCCGCCGCGCCGGTGAACAAAGTGGTGCAGAGACTGCTGACGGCACAACCTTCGCTTACCGTGGAACAGACTATCAAACAGGCATTCAAGATGCTCTGACCAGTCTGAATGTGAAAATAGTAAATGATTAAATATTAAAATGTCATGTCTTTAATCAAATCGGTAAGGGGATTCACTCCGCAGATTGCAGCGGATGTATGGATGGCAGAGAACGCCACCGTCGTGGGGGATGTTACCATCGGCGAAGGCACCAGCGTCTGGTTCAACGCGGTTCTGCGCGGAGATGTCAATTGGATACATATTGGCAAACACTGCAATATCCAGGACGGCTCGGTACTGCATACCTTGTACCAGAAATCGACCATCACGTTGGGAGACTATGTGTCTGTGGGGCATAACGTGACTATTCATGGTGCCGATGTCGATGATTACGCTTTGATAGGCATGGGTTCGACCCTCTTGGACGGAGTGCATGTGGGCAAGGGGGCTATTGTTGCTGCCGGAGCACTCGTGCTGAAAGGAACGCAAATAGGGGAATACGAGATATGGGGCGGAGTGCCGGCAAAATTCATCAAGAAAGCCGACCCTGCTCAAACGGAAGAAATCAACAAAAAAATAGCGCATAACTACGCTATGTATGCCTCGTGGTACGAGGAAAACTGAGGAATTCCCTTTGTTGCGCATAATTCATTATTCATAACTCATAATTCATAACTCATAATTTTATATAAAGTGTATAAGAGAATATTACTTAAATTGTCCGGCGAATCGCTCATGGGTGCCAAGGGATATGGCATTGACGAGGAGCGACTTTCGCAGTATGCAGAACAGATTCGTGAAATTGCCGCCATGGGCGTACAAATAGGTATTGTCATCGGCGGAGGAAATATCTTTCGCGGACTGAGCGGCGCCAAGAAAGGGTTTGACCGCGTGAAAGGCGACCAGATGGGTATGCTCGCTACGGTCATCAATGCACTGGCACTCTCCTCGGCGTTGGAGGCCGCCGGACAAAAAGTGCGTGTACTGACTGCTGTTCGTATGGAACCCGTAGGTGAGTTCTACAGCAAGGCGAAAGCGCTCAGACTGCTGGGCAAAGGGAACGTCGTCATTATGGCTGCCGGAACAGGAAACCCCTACTTTACCACCGACACCGGCTCATCGCTCCGCGCTATTGAAATAGAGGCGGACGTAATGTTAAAAGGTACGCGCGTGGATGGCATATACACCGCTGACCCCGAGAAGGACCCGAAGGCGGTCAAGTTCAGCGAAATAACCTATGACGAAGTGATAAGTCGAGGACTCAAAGTGATGGACCTTACCGCAACCGTGATGTGCAAAGAGAACGGAATGCCCATCTATGTCTTCAACATGGATATTCCGGGGAACCTGCTGAAAGTAATGAAGGGAGAACCTATCGGTACTCTCGTAAAACCATAAGTTATTGTTTACACCTTAATATTAACTCTAATTAACGAAGTGCTATGCAAGAAGAAGTTCAATTATGCCATGATGCAGCAAAAGAGCAGATGGAATCGGCGGTCCGCCATTTGGACGATGTACTTAACCATATTCGCGCCGGTAAGGCAAGTCCTGCCCTGCTTGACCCCATCAAGGTGGACTACTACGGCTCCATGTCACCGCTCAGTTCTGTGGCTACGGTAATAGTACCGGATGCACGTACCATCACGATTCAACCGTGGGAGAAAAAACTTATCGGCGAGATAGAACGTGCTATCATCAACTCCAATATCGGTCTCACTCCGTCCAACAACGGCGAAGTGATCCGTCTTACCATGCCGCCTCTCACCGAGGAACGCCGTCGGGACCTCGCCAAACAATGCAAAGCCGAGGCAGAGACCGCCAAGATGGCTGTACGGAATGCCCGCAGAGATGCCATTGAGGAGTTCAAGAAGCTGCAAAAGCAGGGACTGCCCGAAGATGCAGAGAAAGATGCGGAGGCAGATGTGCAGAAAACGCACGACAAGTTTATCAAGAAGATAGACGACCTCTACGCAGCCAAGGAAAAAGAGATCATGACTGTCTGATCACACTCTCTTTCTAATCGGCGGAATATACTTCAGAGGAGGGACAATGCCCCTCTCTGCTTGAAACGTGCATGTTTGGACTAATCATCAAATCATCGGGAAGTGCCTTCGGGGTGTTGCTGGAAAACGGTAACACCGTTGAGGCGCATGTCAAGGGCAATTTCCGAATAAAAGGGATACGCTCTACTAACCCTGTTGCGGTGGGGGATAGGGTCGAGTTGGAACAGTTGCCTGACGGTACGAACTGGATCACCGCCATCTGCGACCGGCGTAACTATATCATTCGTCGTTCAACCAACTTGTCCAAACAGTCCCACATCCTTGCCGCAAACGTTGATTTGGTGGCGCTCCTTGTGACGGTTAATCATCCTAAAACCAGCACCACTTTTATTGACCGTTTTCTTGCTACGTGCGAGGCGTACCGGGTGCCGGCGGTGCTCATCTTCAACAAAACCGACCTGTATGACGAAGACGACCGTGCCGAATTGGACTATTTGCGCCTCATATACGAGGACATCGGTTATCCGGTCTTCGCGATAAGTGCAACTCACTTGGCAGAACAGATTGCTCAAGACAAAGACGCGTTTTTTCATTCCGGCTTGGGGCAACTGTTGTCAGGGAAAACAACGCTCCTTAGCGGCAACTCTGGGGTCGGCAAATCTACGCTGCTCAACAGCCTGTTTGGCGAGCAAAAGACGCGGACCGGCATCATTAGCAATGCGCATGACAGGGGAATGCACACCACTACATTCTCCCAGATGTATTTCCTCACGCCCGACACCGCGGTCATAGACACCCCGGGCATCAAAGGCTTCGGAACATTCGACATGCAGCGGGAAGAAGTCGGTCACTATTTCAAGGACATTTTCCGCCTGTCGGCACAGTGCCGTTTTAACAACTGCACCCACACGGAAGAACCCGGCTGTGCCGTACGTGCCGCCCTCGAGAATGCGCGATTAGCGCCCTCCAGATACGATAGTTACCTCTCCCTACTCAACGACTCCACAGAAAATAAATATAGATGACTAAACTTGTCTCCGCAATGTTCCCGTCCACCTGACGCTATTCTTTCCTCCGTTGATACCCTCCGAAATTCACCACTCTCCCGACCGAGAGATGACCGAGAGATGACCGTGAAGCGGAATAGGCGCACCGCAGAGTGTCCGGTGGACAGTCAAGGAGTACGGGGTCCCCAAAGAACTTGTTCGCGTGGGGTGTCAGTAAGTGCGCCGCGCGAGTTTGCAAGCAAACATAGAACTCCTTAAAGCCGAGATGACCGTGAAGCGGAATAGGCGCACCGCAGTGACTAAACCTGAAAAAGGTTGACTCAATAACTGAGTTGTAATCTTAAAAATAGTACATTTTTTATCGTTTTATGAGTAAACCTATTTCAGTATAAGACATTTTTTTTATACCCGAAAGAAAAAAATGCATTTTTTGCATGGAAAATGACCAAAATATTTGCTCATTTCAAAAAAAAGCAGTAACTTTGCACCCGCAATTCGATTTTGCATGTCAAATGTTCTCACAGGTGTGTGTGGAAAGAGTGTGAAATTGGATTACAATGACATATCTGAAGCGTTGTGCTTCGCTCTTGTGTATTGAAACCTGAGAAATTTCAAAAACGAAAACAAGACGAAAGGACAATGGTTCACGCTGTATCGGCGTGGGCTGTTTGTATCTATATCTTTTTTCGTGGGTTTTCTCAGGACCTCAATACAGAGACGTGGAGCATCAGTTCCACGCTTTTTTTGTGCCTATAGGTGGAGCCCCAAATCCGAATGTGCCTAATGCGAACGTGCTCTTTGACATATCCTTTGCTTCCGTGAGCGCCACGTGCGCTTGTACTTATAACACCTCTCTCCCGTCTCCCCCAAGCGGAGAGGCTTCCCTCTCTTTGGGAGAGGGCTGAGGGTGAGGTGCTTCCGTAAGGGAGTGCTGCGAAAGCAGACTCTCTTTTGTTTTCATATAAAATTTGTTTAAATTATTGTTAGTACAAATTTGGAGGGGGTGTTTGCTTGAGAAAGTAGCGCCCCTTTTTTGAAAACAAGCACGGATGCAGAGAATAAGGAGATGTATGCTTTTACGCCTATACACTTGTGGGCAGAGAGAGTAATGCATGGAGTGAGTACCCTCTGACGGAGTTATATGCCTCGCTCCTTAAGAGATACAAAGGCAACGCCGTCAAGGCTAAATCAGAAGCCGGACGTGCCGTTGGATTGCTACTCAAGGAAGCCCTGCGCGATGATACGGAGTACGAGTATGACACTCGCCCGGGTTATAAAATGAGGTATATTTTAAACAGGAAACTATAACAAACAATAATAACAACTTTAAAACATTTATTTTATGAAACACAAAATTTTTTCTTTAGTCCTATTGGGCTTACTATGCTCAATAGGAAATGTGTGGGGAGATAGTTATACTATCAACTCAACCACAACATCTTCAGATGCTCTGTTTGCTGTGGAAGAATCGTTAACTCAATATGATTATAGTTCTAAATGGACGAGTTATAATCTTATAACGATGGATGTAGGAGCAGCGATTACTATTACAAATGTTACCGGCGCAACTATTACTGCCATAACAGCAGAAGGTGTGGCAGATAATAATAGTAATAAAACAGTAAATTTTACAATTTCTGATGGAACCACAAGTGTACAGACTTCTTCTGGGTCATGGAATAATAGAAAATCCTCTACTTCTTTAACCAGTAAGGCATTCAATAGTGTGGCAGGCCTAAAGAAGGGGGTAGGTCAAACATACACTATAACAAATATGAGTTCAGGCAGTTACAATGCTGGTGTCAGATTCGTAATTACTTACACAGCGCAGCCAAAACCCTCTGCACCTACCTTCTCTCCTGCCGGTGGTACTGTAGAGCAAGAAAATTCTATTACTATTTCATCTACTGGAAGTACCAGTATCAAGTATCAATGGTCAGAAACGGAAGAGACTCCAGATTCTTGGAGTGATTACAGCACAAATGTTACCGTACCTTCTGTAACGGGCACACGTTATTTATACGCCTATGGTATAAATGCCGCAGGTGACGGAGAAATTGCTCATGCCACATACTCCATCGTTGCTTCACGAACGGCAACATCATTGGCATTTGTCAGCCCGACAACTACGGTAGGAGTGGATGAAAATGTTACAAAAGTACCGACTTTGACCCCTGCTGTCGGAGGTGCCATTTTCACATACGAGTCATCTAACGAAGAGGTCGCTACTGTTGATGAGAACGGTGAAGTAACTGGTGTTGGTGTTGGTTCTGCCACTATTACAGCCCACTACGCGGGCAATGAATCTTATGGTGCTTCTGATGCCAACTACACAATCAATGTTGTACAGTCTGCTGTTGATACCAAGTTCTGGACATCAGCTGCATTCCTGACTGCTGTTGGCGGTAGTAACACAGACATCACAGAAAGCAGATATATTGACAACATGGAAATAAAGGGAACATCTACTGCCCTCAAAATAACTACCGGCGGGGAAAAGAGTATTGACGGAAAAACTGTTGGTGGTCGTGTGAGAATGGGCAAGGAAGGAACCTCTGAAGGCAACTATCTTCACTTCAAGATTAAACCTAACGTAAAAATCACCTATTGGGGTGTTCGGGCTAGTGACGCCGCTCAACCTAATGGGCTTGCGCTATCGTTTGGTTCCTCTTTCGGAGACAACGAACAAACATACTCTTTTGCGGCTGGTGATGTTGAAAGCATGGTTTACTATTATTGCGGCACGGAAAATACGGATGTATATGCGTACTCAGGCAATGCAAGCGGTGCAAGCATGATGGCTATTAAAGTGGAACCGATCTCTTCCGAGCCTTCTTTTGAACTCACCATCACCTCTGCCGGCTGGGCTTCTCTCTATCTTGACTATCCTGTAGTCGTTCCTTCCGGCGCAACTGCGTATTATGCAAGTGCTATAAGTGATGATGTTATCACTCTATCCCCAATTGCCGCCGGAAACGTAATCCCTGCGAACTCGGGTGTTGTAGTGAACGCATCAGCAAATACATATCATTTTGCTTATAGTAGCGTCCCTGAAACGGTATCTGATAATCTATTAAAGGGTCGCTTATATGCAGGAACCACTACGGGTGCTGCCACTGGAGGAAAATACTATCGCCTTACCTGGGATGGTGTGAGTGCTTCTTCTGTCGGCTTTGCTTATGGAGCAGAAGATGGAGCTGCTTTTTCTGTTGGCGCAAATCAAGCATACTTAGTTCTTTCTGCTGCTCAACTGCCTACTAGTGCGCCTATGTTGCGTTTTGAAATAGAAGGCGAGAACAGCGCAACTAATATTGAGAATGTTGAGGCTAAAGAGAAGGCCGTTAAGTTCTTGGAGAATGGCCAGATTTATATCCTTCGCGACGGAGTTGTATTCGATGCTCTCGGACGTGTAATTCGCAAGTAAATTGAAGTGTCACTATAAATAAAGAAAGGAAAATTATGAAGACATACAATAGCCCGATGCTTCAAGTAGTTAGCATCAATAAGAATGACGTAATTGCTACCAGTATGAAGGTTGCTAATGAGTATAACTCAACTTGGGCAACTCTTGCTCCTGGCGAGCGTGCTCTCGATTCTTGGGACGCAGGATATTAATTCGTCCCTTTATATGAACAATTCTGCCCACTGCGTTTGCGGTGGGCAGTTTGTGTTGGAGGAGTTACGATTTACATATTAAGGGCACTTCTATATTAGTTTTACATATCAATCCGCGGTTAGCGGTTCGCATGTGTTACTGATTTATTATCTGCTTATTATACCGCGTAACCGCGAATCGCAGATGCATTGTAACCATCCATTAAAGTACAGGCAGTTAGCGCTTGTACATAACTGAAAAGTGTAAAAATTCAGTTCGCTATTCGAGATATTTAATGAAAATTTCGGATACCATTCGAAATATTCAATGAAAAAATCGAGCACAAAGGTACTGCTTTTTTTTTGATATTTGCAAGGAAAAGACAACCAAACTGCACAAAATCGGCACTTTTTGGGTGCTTAACTGCACAAAATCGGTAGTTTCAGGTGCTTTTAACTGCACAAAATCGGCAGTTTCGGGTGTTCTTAACTGCACAAAATCGCTTCTCTCACGCTGCAAAACGGTAGTCTTGTTTGGTGCATACTCCCCTGCATACTGACTAATACCATTGTAATACCCGGAGCGTCTCCACGCCAAACGGGGAGAGCGGCCTCCGCCTAGAGGGGCAATTTCACCATATTCCCTCTTCACAATCTCCCGTCTTCTTCGTCTCTCACTTTTTCTGCCCCAACCACAAAACTGAGTAATACCATTGTAATACCCGGAGCGTCTCCCCGCTAAACGGGGAGAGCGGCCTCCGCCT
>CAMOMF010000174.1 GCA_946619625.1 uncultured Bacteroidales bacterium | reverse complement strand
GGCTTTTCTTGACCAATCGGATACTGCTGTCCTCGCCGCTGACAATCTGCAACTCTTTGACGTTCACTTCGCTTCGGATGAGGTCCGCCACTTTCATGAGTGCAGCCCGGGTGGCATCGTCCGTAGCGGGGATGACGGCTTTCTGCAGCGGCTGGCGTACGTTCTTCTCGGCACGCTTGCGGAGCGACAGGATCATGGAGGTGGCGTCCTGTGCCAGTGCCATAGAGTGCTCGGCATCCTTGTCTATAAGCCTGTCGTCTGCTACAGGCCAGGTGCTGAGGTGTACCGACAGGTCGTTACCGGTGAGGTCGCGGTAAAGGCGGTCTGCAAAGAATGGCGCGTTGGGTGCCATCAGTTGTGCGACAGTGACCAGACAGGTGTATAGTGTGTCGTATGCGGCGCGCTTGTCGTCACTCATGCCTCCGCCCCAGAAACGCTTGCGGTTGAGACGCACGTACCAGTTGGACAGGTTCTCCTGCACAAAGTCGCTGATGGCGCGCCCCGCCTTGGTGGGCTCGTATGCTTCGTAGTAGGCGGTTACGTCTTTGATTAGCGAATTGAGACAAGACAGAATCCAGCGGTCTATCTCGGTGAACTCCTTATTGGCCCAATTGGGCTTATTGGCCTTATTAGGCTCATAGCCATCTACATTCGCATACAATGCGAAGAAGGAGTAGGTGTTGTAGAGTGTTCCGAAGAACTTGCGGCGTATCTCGTCCACGCCTTCGGGGTCGAACTTGAGGTTTTCCCAAGGCGAGGAGTTGGTGAGCATGTACCAGCGGACGGGGTCGGCACCGTACTTGTCCAGTGCCCCGAATGGATCGACTGCATTGCCGAGGCGCTTGGACATTTTGTTGCCGTTCTTGTCCAGCACCAAGCCGTTGGAAATGACGTTCTTGAACGCGACGGAGTCCTCTATCATCGTGTGTATGGCATGGAGAGTGAAGAACCACCCGCGTGTCTGGTCCACGCCCTCTGAGATAAAGTCGGCGGTGCGTGGGAGGTCCTGGTTTTCGAAGGGATAGTGGTTCTGTGCGTAGGGCATGGCACCTGAGTCGAACCACACATCAATGAGGTCCAGTTCCCGCTTCATGGGTTTGCCCGAAGGGCTGACAAGGACGATCTGGTCCACATATGGTCGGTGCAGGTCGATGACAGAGGGGTCGTAGTTCTGTTTGCTGTAGTCGCCGACCTTGAATCGCGGCCAAGGGTTGGCGGTCATGAAGCCCGCTTTGACGGATTTTTCTATTTCGGCAAAGAGTTCTTCTATCGAGCCGATGCACAACTCTTCCTTGCCGTCCTCGGTGCGCCAGATAGGCAGTGGCGTTCCCCAGTAACGGGAGCGCGAGAGGTTCCAGTCGTTGAGGTTCTCCAGCCACTTGCCGAAACGTCCTGTTCCTGTTGATTCGGGCTGCCAGTGAATGGTGTTGTTGAGTGCAATCATGCGGTCGCGCGCTTTGGTAGAGCGGATGAACCACGAGTCGAGCGGGTAGTACAGTACGGGCTTGTCGGTTCGCCAGCAGTGCGGGTAGTTGTGGATATGTTTCTCTATCTTGAACACTCGCCCGTCGCCTTTCATCTCGATGCAGAGACGGATGTCGAGGTTCTCTTCGCTCTGAGCTGCGGCTTCGTTGTAGCGGCCGTCCACAGTATATTTGGGGTCGTAGGCGTTCTTTACCCACTGACCGGCATAGACGCTGTATTTGTCGGTGTTCACTGCCTCTTTGACGAACGTGTCGTCGAGGTCTGAGAGCATCCAGTACTTGCCGGTGAAATCGACCATGGGGCGTGTCTCGCCGTTTCCGGTGAGCATGTAGAGAGCAGGCACTCCGGCAGCGTCAGCCACGCGCTTGTCGTCGGCACCGAAGGTAGGGGCGATATGCACGATGCCTGTACCGTCTTCGGTGGTGACGTAATCGCCAGGGATGACACGGAAAGCATCGGCTTTTCGGTTCAGTATGTTGCCGTCCTTGACCTCGATGGGGTCCACCCACGGGAAGAGTTGCTCGTAATGCAGTCCCACTAAATCCGTGCCTTTGTAGTGCGCCAGTATTTCGGGCTGTTCGCCCAATTCCTTGGCGTACGCGCTGAGGCGTTCCTGGGCAAGGATATAGATTGCCTGCGTATGTGTGTAGGGGTTCTCGCCTTTAACGGCAACGTAGTCGATCTTGGGTCCGACGCAGAGGGCAGTGTTGGAAGGTAGTGTCCACGGCGTAGTTGTCCACGCGAGGAAATAAACGGGTAGTTGGCTAAGTCCTTTTAGTTGGTCTATTAATTTGAATTGGGCGGTGCAGGTGGTGTCCTTCACGTCGCGGTAGCAGCCGGGTTGGTTGAGCTCGTGTGAGGACAGTCCGGTTCCGGCTGCGGGAGAGTAGGGTTGGATGGTGTAGCCCTTGTAAAGGTAGCCCTTTTGGTACAATTGCTTGAGGAGGTACCAGAGTGTCTCGATGTACTTGTTGTCGTAGGTGATGTATGGGTTGTCGAGGTCCACCCAATAGCCCATCTGTTTGGTGAGTTGGGTCCACTCTTTGGTGTATTTCATCACCTCGCTGCGGCACTGTGCGTTGTACTCATCCACGCTGATTTTCTTGCCGATATCCTCTTTGGTGATGCCCAGTTTTTTCTCGACGCCCAACTCTACGGGCAGACCATGCGTGTCCCATCCCGCTTTCCGGCGGACCTGATAGCCCTGCATGGTCTTGAATCGGCAGAAGGTATCCTTGATGGTGCGTGCCAAAACGTGGTGTATTCCGGGCATGCCGTTCGCTGAAGGGGGTCCTTCAAAGAAGAGGAAGGGCGTGTGCCCCTCGCGTGTTTTGACACTTTGGCGGAAGAGGTCGTGTTTTTCCCAGTCCGCCAACATTTCTTGCTGGACTTGTGTTAAGTCCAAGCGGCTATATTCTTTGTATCTTTTCATATCTTGTTTGAGTATGCACTGTTTGATGATTGAATTGTATTTGATTATTTTTTAGCGTTTTAAGCCACGTGTATACGGGCGCGTATTCCCCCGCGCCTACGTTTCGGGCTGCAAAGTTACAAAAAATATTTGAAACATGCAAGAAAAAACAAGAAAATATTCAAAAAAAATGGTGGTGGTCATGTGTAGTGAACGCTTATGTGGGTGTATGGTGGTGCCGGAAACCGAGGTTGCAGTCCCGGTGTTGTCGGGGAGTTGACGAAGTAATCATGCAACAATCATGCAAGAATCATGCAAGAATCATGCAAGAATCGTGCAAGAATCGTGCAAGAAAAACACATACATCGGAGCAGGAAGAGTCGTGCGGGAGTGTATGCAACGGGGTGCGTGAGTGTATGCAACGGGGTGCATGGGTGCATGTAACGGGGAACATGGGTGCATGTAACGGGGAACATGGGTGTATGTAACGGGGAACATGGGTGCATGCGGCAAAGGTGCGGAGTGCCGGGCAGAGAGCGAATTTTGCAATATTGGACTTGGCAAAAGCGTAGTTTGCTGTTGCGGGGACATCATTTCGGGCAAAATGTTGCAAAAAGTGCATGTTTTTCTAACAAAAATACGTTTTTTTGAAGAAAAAGTAACAAAATGGTAAAAAATATTTGTGTATTTCAAAAAAAAGTTGTAATTTTGCAGTCGAAATCTGTACCTGCGACACTCATGTAGGTGTCCGGCGGGTGGTTTGTACGTACGTGTAGGCGCGAAATACCTAACTATCCTCGCTGTTTAGGGAGGGTGTGGGGCAAGGAGTAAGGAACAAGGAACAAAGAACAAAGAAGAAAGAGCAAGGAGCAGAGGGGAAAGATTCAGTCCTTGCGGAGTGTTACCCTAATGGCATTAGGGCGCAATTAACAACAAAAGACAAGGAACGAAGAACAAGGAGCAAGGAACAAAGAAGAAAGAGCAAGGAGCAGAGGGGAAAGATTCAGTCCTTGCGGACTGTTACCCTAATGGTATTAGGGCGCAATTAACAAAAAAAGGCAAGGAACGAAGAACAAGGAGCAAGGAACAAAGAAGAAAGAGCAAGGAGCAGAGGGGAAAGATTCAGTCCTTGCGGACTGTT
>CAMOMF010000173.1 GCA_946619625.1 uncultured Bacteroidales bacterium | reverse complement strand
TGCGTCCACAGCAGCTACTTCTTTCTCCATGAGGAAACCGAGCATCTTGTTGTCTGCGTCGAAGTAGTCGGCGATGACAGCGGTTGAGGCGTGCTTGCGGTGTGCGGTACCGAAGGCATCCATCACATAGCAGTCGGCGTAGGATGCCAGCACTTTGGCGAAATCTTTCTGACGTGCTTTCATCTCTTTCTTGGCAGCCTCATAAGCGGGGTCTTCCTTGTCGATGCCGACAGGTTTGCCCTCCTCCTCAGGATAGAAGCGCAGGTTCTCCAGCATCAGCACCTCGCCCGGCTTGAGTGCAGCGGCAGCGTCCTGTGCCTTGGCGCAGTCGGGAGCGAACTGAACCTTCACACCCAGTGCAGCGCTCACTGCGTCCACAATCTGAGACAGGCTCATCTTGGCGTTCACTTTACCTTTGGGTTTGCCCATATGGGACATGATAATCAGCGCACCGCCTTCGTCCAGGATGTGTTTCCGCGTAGGAAGCGCCCCGCGGATCCGGGTGTCGTCAGTAATCTTGCCATTCTCGTCCAATGGCACATTGAAATCTACACGTACAATAGCCTTCTTTCCGGCAAATTTGTAATCTGAAATCTTCATAATTGTATATTTTTAGTTTGTTATAATTCTCAATTGATTTGATTGTACCACTGCTCCAGTTGCTTGTTGAACTCGCCTTTGTCATAGGTGCGAGCCCACTCTGTCAGTGTGTCGGTCATGTCCTCGAAGTGCATGTACACCTGCCGCCTTTGGTACCATTTGGGGTGCCGGAATTGCCACGGCAGCAACTCGTTTCTCACCTTGCCGTCGCGCAATAACTTGCGCCGTGATTTTGCCCATCTGCTGGTTTCCAGTCCACGTGTGCGGAGCAGGAAAACACGTACCTTGCGCAACGGACTGTCGGGAGTGCTCTGCGCGATGGCGGTGAGGGTCTCGTACGCCAATCGTCGTGCCCCGATGGTTTCAATGCCGTCCAGGGTGACATGTCCCGAGGGATAGAACACCAGCGAGCGTCCCTCTTTCAGCGCGTTGACCGCTATCTGTTGCAGTTGCATGGCCTGGTGTACGGCCGCCTCCGAGCGGTTCTTCATCAAGTCGGGCACAACGACCGCGTCGCCCAGACTGAGGATCTGGCGGTAGGCGGGGTTCTTGAAGAACTTCTCGTCGGACATGGGACTCACCTTTCTGTTCCGCGCGTATATCTCCGTGAAGAGCAGGATAGGGTCCATGTAAGCAGGGTGGTTGGGTAAAAGCAGGAAATTGCCGCTTTGCATCATCCTGTCGAAACCGTCCAAGTGCACCTTGTAGCGGAAGCGCAGGAAGAACCGCACTACGCGTGCAAAGAAGTATGGATTGGTAAAGAATCTGTAGAGAAACAGTCCCAACAGAATCAGTACTATTATCACTATCACCCAACCTTTCATCTCCATAGTTCTATACTAATCACCCGCTGATGGTTTCACCCTCTTACTCGCCACTATAAAATATGTTACAATGGCGATGTACATCACTACGCTCAGTATCTCAGCGCCTGCACTTTCCGCCCATTCGGCGAGATACCAGTCGGCACCGGCAAACTTGATGGCAGCGCTGACGACACCCATGAGGGCTCCGCCTGCAATAAAACCACTGGCAATGAGCGTTCCTTTTTCCGAGCGTTTCTTTGCCAACTGTTTGTCTTTGCCTTGCTCCATGAGCCAAGCCACGAATCCGCCCACTAAGAGCGGAGTGTTCAGTTGCAGCGGGATGAACATACCCAAGGCGAACGCCAGCACGGGTACGCCCATCTGGTTCAGTATCAACGCCAACACGGCACCTGCCAGGTAGAGCATCCATGGTGCGCCCTGACCCGACATGAGGGGTTCAATCACAGCCGCCATGGCGTTTGCCTGAGGGGCTACCAGCGCATTGTCCCCCACAAAACCGTAGGTCTTGTTCATGATAATCATCACTCCGCCCACGGTGGCTGCGCTGACCAGCGTGCCGAGGAATTTCCACGTTTCCTGCTTGGCGGGAGTGGTGCCGATCCAATAACCAATCTTCAGGTCGGTGATGAAGCCGCCAGCCATCGCCAATGCCGTGCAAACGACACCGCCTATAACCATGGCGCCCACCATGCCGCTGGGACCCTTCATGCCCACAGCAACGAACACCACCGATGCTACGATAAGGGTCATCAGGGTCATGCCGCTCACGGGGTTGGAGCCTACAATAGCGATGGCGTTTGCCGCTACGGTGGTGAAAAGGAATGATATGACTGCAACAACAAGGAATGCAACCAATGCCTGCACGAAATTATGCAGTACACCTACCCAGAAGAAGACGAGCGTGATAATCAGTGCCGCAATCACGGCGATGGCAATTAGTTTCATGGACAGGTCGCGCTCGGTGCGGAGGATCTGTGTATGCTGCTGTTTGTTCTTACTGCCGCCAAACTCCTGTTTTACCAGTCCGAAGGCGCTGCCGATGACGGAACGGTTCTTGACGATACCAATCAGTCCCGCCATGGCGATGGCACCGATGCCGATGTTGCGCCCGTAATCCTTGAAGAGGACCGTGGCATCCATGGCATCAAGTCCGGGGATGCTGCCCAGTACAGGCAGTAGCACCCACCATACGAAGAACGAGCCGGCGCAGATAACCGCTGCATATTTCAGACCGATGATGTAGCCTAATCCCAGCACGGCAGCCGAAGTGTTCATGCTGAAAACCAGTTTGGTCTTGGCAGCCAGTGCCTCGCCCCAACCGGTCATGCGCGTCGAGAGCGTCTCCGTCCACATGCCGAAGGTGGAGACGAGGAAGTCGTACACTCCGCCCATGGCTGCCGCCCATATCAGCGGCTTGGCTTGACTGCCGCCCTGTGCACCCGACACCAGCACCTGCGTGGTGGCAGTGGCTTCGGGGAAGGGATACTCGCCGTGCATGGTTTGTACGAAGTATTTTCTGAACGGAATAAGGAACAGTATGCCCAGGCATCCGCCCAACAATGACGACATGAACACTTGCAGGAAGTTCACCGTTATCTCGGGGTACTTGGCTTGCAGGATATACAACGCCGGCAGGGAGAAGATGGCACCTGCCACAATCACGCCCGAGCAGGCGCCGATAGACTGAATCAGCACGTTCTCGCCCAGCGCGTTCTTGCGTTTGGTGGCGCTGGACACTCCCACCGCGATGATGGCTATCGGTATGGCGGCTTCGAACACCTGCCCCACTTTCAGCCCCAGATAGGCGGCTGCAGCGGAGAAAATCACCGCCATCACCACGCCCATAATCACCGAGTAGGCGGTTACCTCGGGGTACACTTTGCCCGGCTTGAGTATGGGCTCGTAGTGTTCACCCTCTTTCAGCGGTCTGCCCGCATTTTCAGGTAACGCAACCTGTATGTTTTCCTTATCCATTTATCTGTCTTTAACCTTTTTTCGGAATTATTTACCCAGTTCTTTCTGTATCAGTTCGAACATCTTGTCCAACTCTTCCTGGCATTGGTTGAGCGACTCGTTTATTTCCTCAATGGTGTCCTCCGCCTCTTTCTTTGCTTTGCCTTTCGCGCCGTTCTTCAGCGCCTCTTTGGCCTCTTCGTATTCCGCCAGTTTGCCGGAGAAAGAGTCGCTCTTGATGTTCTTTCCGTAGCCGCTGTATTCGTTTTGCAGGATGAAGTCCTCCAGTTCCACCTTTATCTTGCCGTCTTCGTATTCCACCTCCATGATGAAACGGAACGACTCGCGGAAATTGCCGGCAAAGGGGTTGTAGCGGCTCTTCGAGTTCTTCGTTAGTTCGTATTTGATGCTCTTGCCCGCCTTCTCTTCCACTACAGAGCGGCTCTCAAAGGTTTGCTTGTTCAGCGCTTTCTTGAATGCCTTCAGGGCATCGGTGCCGTTGTCATATTTGGTTTTGAACGTACGTTCCACCTCACATTCACCTTCATCGTTCAGTTCAAACAACCATTGTTTCTCTGTTTTGCCCGCCATGGCAGGTACCAATAGCAGCGGTAACATTACCGCTACCACAATTAGCATAAATCTCTTCATAATGATGTTTTTTTTGTTGTTTATTAACAAGTTGCGGCGGCATCTGTGTCACTGTTTCCTACCACCGCACACCTTTGCGAGTGCAAAGGTACAAATAAAATTTGAATTATGCAAGTATTTTCATGGAAAAATGTTTTTTTTTCGTATTTTTTATGCAAAAATGTGAGTAACTGCGCGCCTCTCACATTTTTCCGTTTCTTGCTCTGCCGCGGTTTTGGCTTGAGGCTTTATCCGTTACTTTATCCGTTACTTTTCGCTGCCGGACGCAGAACCTTGTCTGTTATTGTAAGCGGCGGTGTGTATACAGGTGTTATCTGTTATTAGTCAGTCTATTCCTCTATATTATGCGGACAGGGCAGATTAATTTTGCATTGCCATGTGTCGTGCCCGGTTTCGACCACAGTTTATAATACGCACTTAAAAACACCTATTGTTTTGTACTCGCCAAACTCATCAAGCTCGATGGGCTCAAAGTCCGGATTAAGGGGTTGGAGTTCGACTTTGGAGTGTTGCCAGCCTTCGTCGGTAGCGGTTTTTTCGCTATGGTAGCGTTTGATGGTATATTTGCCTCCATATTCAGAATCATACTCGCGGCTTTGTGAGAGGACAATCTCACCATTACGTGAACCGGCATTGTACCACTCGAAGATACAAATATCGCCATCTTTGATTTTGGGTAGCATGGAATCGCCCTTTGCATGAACCGCAAAATGACGTTTTGGGTCAGGCATAAAGTCTAAACCAGAAGCATCTATCCATCCTTCCTCTTCCGGCTCTTGTCCATCTTCGAAATATCCACAAGCAGCGCGGAGCGTATAAAGAGGTATAAATCCGGGTTGGTATTCGGGGTGGATAAGGGTAATCTTTTGCTCAACTTGTTGTTCCTCTTCTGCTTCAATGACTTGTTGGGTAGCTTCGAGATTGCGCGCGGTGTATTTGACGACGTCGGCTATAACAATTTTTTGTACTGCTGCAATAATTTGCTCCATAGAAGCAAGGTCTGGAGTTTTCCCATCAGCACAAACGGGAAGCATGATAGTGTCTTTGTTGATCTTTGTTTTGCTGACACTATCTCCCCATGTGTACTTGTGACCAAGACTTTTCTTTACGCATGTTACAAGGGATAATAGATTGAGTCTTGTAGGGGTGTAGTCTTTGAGGTATAATGCAATATTGTGGCTATCATTGGAGAAGAAATCATCCTTTTGGTAGCTAACCACGAATGTTTTACCACCAATAAATACACAATTACCTTGTTCTAGCAAATCTTTGTTATGCGATATATAGCCACAGATACCATTATTCTCTGCACTTGCACAGAGATATGGAGTGGTTCCCGAACCAAGTTTTATATTGGAAGCCAGGATGTTATGTGTATTGCGTATGGAGAAAACTTCTGTTATAGGGAAAGGCTTCCAATGAAGGGCAGAGAGCCGATCTAGTGCGGTTTTGTCGGCAGAAGTCAGTTCATAGTTGTTCAAGCCGGTTGCCACGAGATAAGCCTCGAGTTCGCGCAAGCGCGCCCTCTCGAGTTCGCGCACAAAGTCTTCTATAAAGTCAAAATCTATTACTCCTTTGGATTTTTCTGGTAACTGAACAATACAATCCTTAGCAACCTTCCAATGTCGAGCATATCCAAGGTTTGGAATTTGTTTTTGCCATGCAGCAATGAAAAATAGTAAACTATTTATATTGTCTGTACATGGTAAAAGTACTTTTACATTATCAAGTACAGAGAAACTCTTTCGTGCAATGTTAAAAGAACGTGTATGGTCTCCAAATGTTATATAAATATGATGTTTGTTATCACATATAAAATCTGGGTTATCAGTATAGCCAATAACACCGCCATTAGTTGACTCAGAAGAATAAACTGGGAATTCAGCGTTATCGAAAGTTTGTTCTTTCGATAGCATCCTTGAGATTTTCTGGATTTCAAAAAGTTCTGAAACGCGATACTCGCCCCACTTGACATTGCGCAGCATAATGTCAAGTGGGGCTAAATTTTTCCCAAGCCATCCTCCTCATTTTTTTTGTTTTTAAGAAGATTGGATACCTCCCAAGCAAGGTAATCTGCAACGGTGCGTCTGAAGTCATCCAGTGTCGGACGCGTATCAATTGGGGTAGTTTGGTTCCAATCGGCACCATTCTTAGGATCAATATGTCCTTCGAAGAAATCTTTTTCTTCAAGATAGTGGAGTGCTGATTTACCGACACGCACTAAATCTACCACTTCTTGATACCGTTGGCGTGCATGGTCTGTATCTCTCAAATTGATGGCAGCTTTCTTTCGATTGGTGCGTGTGTAACCATCGTTGCTGAAATCAATGAAGCGCACTATATCGTCTGCTTTATGCGCTTCTCCAATGCGGAAGACATATATGTTGGTTTGCACAGAACTTTTGCCTATGAACAAATCAATAGGCATTTTGATACTCGCCAAGAGAGTGGAATGTTGGAGAATACGTTTGTTGTATTCTACCGCTTTCCCACTACCTGCTGAATTTTGAATGATTATTGCTGCATATCCGTGGCTCATCATAGAAAGAGCACGTTCTACAAATACCATACCATTACCCGGAGCAGAATAGGGAGGATTAAGCACAAAAGCATCAGCAGGGAAGGTTTTTGAGGTATCTCCAAATCCATAGTGACCATCGAAATCTTGAAGAGAGTCGCGGTTGAGAATATTAGAAGAACCATCGCCCATTAAAATCATATTGAGGATGGCTAGCATGTAGATATTCTCCAATATTTCAAGACCGAGTAACTGACTTGCTTTGATTTCCGCCTCTTTAATGAGAAGTTGTTCCGGAGAATTGATGTTTGCTTTTGCATCCAAAAGCATCTCATTCATTGCAGCCACCAGCAGACCTGCGCTACCTGTAGCAAAGTCCCAGACATAACTATTGCGATTGACACGCGCAAGGCGGACTAATAGTGTAGCAACATATGAAGGTGTAAGCACAACATCGTTGAGCTTGTCTTGCGTAAAGCCGAGCCAATTATACATCTCATTAAAGAGACGACCTGTGAAATCCGTTGAGAGACCAATTTTGTAATAGATACCAAGGTCATCTACCACTTTACAGAATACACGTTTGAGTTGACTTTCGCCTTTCGTTGGACGATTGATATTGTCTGTAGTCAAAGTGTTTTGTAGCGTTCTGACAATGAGTTCCTGTTTGTCTTTTGGGATTTTCTTCTCTGCAAGGAATGCTTCGATTTTACGAACGATAATATCACCGTCTCTGTTGCCTTGCTCTTCACTTGATTTGAGATCATTCTTCTCCAGAGGTGTTACTTTATTCGGAACACCAAGCGTTGCAATGATTGTTGCTGCAACCAGGTACACGCGTCCGCTTTCAGAGATGCCTTTTTCATTCTGATAAATATCATTATTAAGTTTAACAAGGCTAATATTGATCTCTTGCTCACGGCGTTGTTTGAGTTTCTCCAGAGCTTCCGGATCAAGGGTAAGATTGCGAACTTGCTCAACGAAAGACTCGAAATGTTGAGGCGCAAGGAATGACAGATCCGTGAAATCGCCTATGCGTTGTCCGGCACCATAGTTGCTCTTTCCAACATAGTAAACGCCCAATTCATGATGTAATTTATTCGTGGCAGAATCTTTATACCCAGTGATGCCAATAGCTATAACGTGTTCGTATGAGGTGTAGTGTAGGAGAGCATTGGCGTAGTGAATGGCACCATTGACAGCATATTGGCTGATATTCTTGAATTCGGGTTGTCCTTTTGCATTGCGGTTGGCAACATGTCCTTCGGAATCCAGTTTAACCAATCTATCCTTGTAGCCCTTATACTCGATGAGCACAGGCCACCAATTGCCTTTGTTGTCTTTCAAGAGAAGATTACAGTCTGGACGATTTCCACCAGAACCACCTTGCTTGGATTCGTATTCGAGCAAAGCATTTTTAATTTCATCATTTGGAGCGTCTTGCTCAATATGATATTCAAGTTTATACTGTTTGAGCCAGCCGTGGGCAAGGTCTGCTATCTGCGGTTCTACGGATTGTTGGGACATTGTAGTATTTTATTTAGGTGTTAATGTTTTCTATATATTTGATCTAATGTTTTGCCTTCAGCATCTTTCCACTTAGTCCAACCGTTGGTATTACGACCAAGAATCAATGCACCCGCAATGGAAGGAGAGGACGCTGCATAATTGGCTCTCAATATAGAACGTCCACCAATAGTATCACATTGCTCTGCGATAAATTGTGCACGTTTGCCCACAAGAGAGGGTTGCAGCGATGGACGAATGCCACTACGCAGTTCACTACCGGCAAGAATGACAAACTCTTTGGATTCTTCAATCAAATATCCCATTGCTTTACTTTCCTTGTGCTTACAATAAAAGATATGCTCGGCTGTAGCGGTTTGGGTGAGTTCTTCTTTCTGTTCATTTTTGCTTTTTAGGAAGATGTCAAAACCCGCTGCACAAATATAGTTCTTTGCTTCTTCAAAGATTGGCTCCAACGTGTAAATTTGATTCCTCTTCAACGGCGGTTGCTGGGGAGCTACTTTATTTTCAGAAAGATCATAATAGCCCAACTCTTTTAAGGCTTCGTATGTTTTTGCTTCCAGCCATCTTACTTCGGTAGTGGATAGCGTATCACCCGTTGAGTGAAACACAATAGCCTCCGTCCAAAAGTCTTTCGCCTCATGGTTCCTCAAGCGCTTTATAGAATCATCCGTCTCTCCGACATACAGTTGCCGTTTATCGCGATTCACTAAAATATATAATGCCGGCTTATTCAATTCGGCAGAGTGCTCTGCTACAAATTTTTTATCGGCTCTATCTATTACGAACAACTCTGTCACTTGATTCTCGCAACTGATAACTCGCGATACCAAAGTATTGTCCGGAACCAAAATTTGAAATACTTTTGTCATATATCTTTTTTTTCTTTTTTTGCGATTTTCTTTCTCGCTCTTCTCTCGCTCTTCTCCCGCTCATCGTTCGGTGGATAATTCTTTGGCGGCGGCTAAGGATTTCTGCAACTGGCGCAGAAGAACCTCTTTGGATGGCAGTTCTGTCAGATATTGCGCCACACGAATTCCAGATTTATCCAATTGCAGCAGGTTTATCTGTTC
>CAMOMF010000172.1 GCA_946619625.1 uncultured Bacteroidales bacterium | reverse complement strand
CCGCGGCGCGGGTGAACACGCCGACTTCGAGGAGGTCAGCGGCACCATCGTCGAGGAGCCCACCTCGCCCGGAGAGACTCGCACCATCATCCAGGAGCAAGTCACCGATGCCGAGTTCGAAGAAATAAACTGACAACAATCAGCACTATAACAACGATAGCCACCATAGAATCCTGTGGTGGCTATCGTTGTTAATTCCTTTAACCCTGATTACAGCTTCAGGTCTTCCTCATTCTTGGGTTGAGGAGGATAGTCAATCGTGTAATGCAAGCCGCGGGACTCCTTCATGTCCTTGGCCTGGCGGGTGATGAGATAAGCGACATTGATGATGTTGCGCAACTCACAGATGCGGCGCGATACCTTGCTGGTCTTGAACAGCTTCTCGGTCTCCTCATAGAGGATATCCAAGCGGTTCCAGGCGCGGTCGAGACGCAGGTTGCTGCGCACGATGCCCACATAATTCGCCATGATTTCTCCCACCTCTTTTTCGCTCTGGCTGATGAGCACCATTTCCTCAGGATGGATGGTTCCAGCATCGTCCCATGCGGGAATATCTTCGCGATAGGAATACTCATTAAGGTGATCGATGGCATGCTTGGCGGCCGCGTCGGCATACACGACAGCCTCGATCAGCGAATTGCTGGCCAAGCGGTTACCGCCGTGCAGACCCGTGCAGGAGCACTCGCCCACTGCGTACAGGCGGTTGATGCTGGACTGCGCATCCAGGTTCACCTTGATTCCGCCGCACATGTAGTGCGCACACGGTGCCACGGGGATGAACTGTTTGGTGATGTCAATACCGATGGAAAGGCACTTTTTGTATATGTTGGGGAAATGGTGCTTGGTCTCCTCGGGGTCTTTGTGCGTGACATCCAGGCAGACGTGGTCCAAGCCGTGCACTTTCATCTCGTTATCAATGGCGCGTGCCACAATGTCGCGTGGAGCCAGACTGAGACGCGGGTCGTAGTTCTGCATGAACTCCTCGCCGTTGGGCAGGCGCAAGATACCGCCGTAACCGCGCATGGCTTCGGTGATGAGGTAGGCGGGGTGCGTCTCGGCAGGGTTATACAGCGCCGTGGGGGGGAACTGCACAAACTCCATCCCCTCCACCTTGCCCTTGGCGCGATAGACCATGGCGATGCCGTCTCCGGTGGCGATATTGGGGTTGGTCGTCGTGGCATAAACCGAGCCGGTGCCACCCGTTGCCATCAGGGTGATCTTGCTCAGGTAGGTGTCCACCTTGCCCGTCTTGGGGTTCAGGATATAGGCTCCGTAGCACTCGATATCCGGGGTGCGGCGCGTCACACGTACACCCAGGTGGTGCTGCGTGATAATCTCCACGGCGAAATGGTTCTCCAGCACGTCGATGTCGGGGTGCTGACGAACCGCCTCCATCAGACCGCGCTGTATCTCGAAGCCGGTGTCATCGGCATGGTGCAGGATACGGAACTCGGAATGACCGCCCTCACGGTGCAGGTCAAACGAGCCGTCCTCTTTCTTGTCGAAATTCACACCCCACTCCACCAGTTCTTTTATCTGCTCGGGCGCTTTGGTCACCACCTGCGTGACGGCATCGATGTCGCTGATCCAGTCGCCCGCTACCATCGTGTCGTGGATATGTTTGTCGAAATCATCCACCAACAGGTTCGTTACCGAAGCGATGCCCCCTTGTGCCTTGGCGGTGTTCGCCTCGTCCAATGTGGTCTTGCAGCAGAGGGCAATCTTGTATTTCTTCTCACGCGCCACTTTCAGCGCAAAACTCATACCGGCTACACCTCCGCCGATGATGAGAAAATCATACTTGTGTACCATCAAGATATTTACGATTTAACGATTTACTATTTATTTCGTCATTTATTTGTTTTTTCATTTGTCTTTTTTGACGATTTTTCGGATGAACTTTATCATCCTCTCGTTGTATTCCTGAATGTTGCGTTGGATAGGCATTTCATCACCGTAATCGCGGAAACGGCGCATCTGGTAGTTCAGCATCAAGGTCGCCGTAACGGCTGAAATGGTGTCGCTGATAGGAATGGCAGCCCACACGCCTGTAATGCCCCAGAAGGACGGCAAAAGCAGAATCAGCGGTACCAGGAAAAGTACTTGGCGCGTCAAACTCAGGAAGATAGCCTTTTTCGCCATGCCCAACGAAGTGAAGAAATTGCCCGTCACCATCTGGAAACCCACGATAAAGAACGCGCAGTTGGCTATACGCAGGGCATGGGCGGACAACGCAATCAGGTCGGCATCACCGGTGAATACGCGCGCCATCAGTTCCGGACATAGTTCGGACAAAGCAAACACCATACCCGTGACGATAGTGGCACAGATGGCGGTCAGTTGGAAAGCCCGAATCACCCTGCTGTACCGGCGCGCTCCGTAGTTATACCCCACAATGGGCTGCATACCTTGGTTCAGACCCATCACTATCATCGCAAACACAAACGTGAAGCGGTTAATAACGCCATACGCCGCTATCGCCAAGTCGCCACCGTAAAGCGCCAATTGGTTGTTCACTATCACCACCACCAGACAGTGCGCCAGGTTCATCAGGAAAGGAGAAAGTCCGATGGAAACGACGTTTTTGGTAATATTCCAGTCCAGTTGCCATATACCCTTGTGAAAATGTATGACTTCGTCCTTGCGGAAAAAGATGGTGAATTGCCATACGACCGCTATACACTGCGACAGCACCGTGGCAATGGCGGCACCCTTCACACCCATGTCCAGCACAATGATGAAGATAGGGTCCAGCACGATGTTGATTCCTACCGCTGTGATGGTCGCCACCATCGCCTCTTTGGGGTGTCCGGACGCGCGCAGTACGTTATTAAGCCCGAAGTAGAGGTGCGTGGGGATGTTGCCCAACAGGATGATGAGCATGTAGTCATGCGCCATTTGGAGGGTCGCGTCGGATGCACCAAAAGCATAGAGGATAGGGTCGAGGAAAGCGATACCTAAGACGCTAACCATCACAGACAGGATGACATTGAGCAAGATTACGTTGCCCAGCACTTTCTCCGCCGAGCGCACATCTTTCTCGCCCAACTTGATGGCCACCAGCGTACCGGCTCCCACGCCCACCAGACTGCCGAAAGCGGCGCACACGTCCATGAAAGGCTTAGCTACCGTCAGCGCACCCAGTGCCAACGGACCCACGAACTGACCGATGAAGATAGAGTCCACGATGTTGTATAGCGATGATGCGGTCATCGCTATTATCGCGGGCAAGGCATACTTGAAAAGCAGTCTGCCTACACCTTCTGTTCCGAGTTCTGTGGGTTGAGACAAGATATTTTCCTATTTACCTGTTTTATCCTTTATCATTTTTTGAGTGCAGGGCGACATACTCCTTACAATTGCTCTGCAATTGCCCTATACATCTCCGCGGCGGGATGTCCCTGTTGCAAGGCGATAGGTGCGCCGTTGTCCCCACCTTCGCGGATGGACTGCACCAGCGGAATCTGTCCGAGCAGCGGCACTTGCATCTCCTCTGCAAGCGCCTTGCCGCCGTCTTTGCCGAAGATATAGTATTTGTTGTCCGGCAACTCGGCAGGTGTGAACCATGCCATGTTCTCCACTATTCCCAGCACCGGCACGTTGATCTTCTCGTTGCGGAACATATCCACCCCTTTGCGCGCGTCTGCCAGTGCCACGGGTTGTGGAGTGGTGACGATGATAGCACCGCTCAGGTGAAGTTGCTGCACGATAGTCAAGTGGATATCCGAAGTGCCGGGAGGCAGGTCGATGAGGAAATAGTCCAGTTCGCCCCAGTTGGCATCCTCTATCAGTTGTTTGATGGCGTTGGACGCCATGCCTCCACGCCACACGATAGCCTGGTCCTCTCCTACGAAGAAACCGATACTGAGCATCTTCACTCCATACGCCTCGACAGGCTCTATCAGGCCTCTACCGTCAATAGTTGTTGCCACGGGGCGGTACCCCTCCACGTGCAACATCTTGGGCTGCGAGGGACCGTGAATATCGGCGTCCAATAGTCCTACCCGGTATCCCATCTGCGCCAGGCTGACAGCCAGGTTGCATGCCACCGTCGATTTGCCCACTCCGCCCTTGCCGGACGACACGGCGATGATATGCTTCCAGCGCGGGCTTTCGCCGCTCTCCTCTTTGGTGGAGGAGTGTGCCCCAAACTCGCGGACGTACTTCTCGTGGATAGTCACCTCGGCGTTCTCGTCCACATACGTCTTGATTGCCGTCTCGGCTGCACGCAACAGCGATTTGCGGAAGGGGTCGTTCTCCTTGGGGAAAATCAGTGAAAAACTAACGGCAAAGCCGCTGATACGTATATCATCCTCCAGCATGCCGCTCTCGATGATATTTTTGCCTGTACCCGGATAACGAACCGTGCGCAGCGCATCTATAATCTGTTGTGGATACACGATATATTTACGATTTTACAATTTACAATTTACGATTTTACAATTATTGTACAAGGGAGCATACGATTCTATTAGAGTGTTCCGCGACCATACGACTTGTAGGTGTCGGGCTCTATTTCCACATCGGGTTCTACCAGTACCCCCTCATGGGGCAATGCCCATTGCAGGTACTTGATGGTCAGCCCGCGGTCCAACCACTGTTGCTCGTAGTGGGTGCGGATATCGAGGTCAATGAGTGCCTCACCGGCATACAGGTCGGCTGTATCCACAATGGGTGTGATACCCGAGGCGCGAAGCATCTCTCGCGTATAGGTGTACAGGAAAGGCGAGTCGGTCTTCAGGTGCACCAAACCGCCATCGCGAAGCAACAGACGGTAGCGCTCCAGAAAATAGGTGGAGGTGAGCCGTTTGGTGGCTTTCTTCATCTGCGGGTCGGGGAAAGTAATCCATATTTCCCCGATTTCATCGGCAGAAAAGAAGTAAGGCAGCAACTCGATATTCGTGCGCAGGAAAGCGGCATTGTGCAGCCCGAGTGCCTTGGCTTGCTTGGCTCCGGACCACATACGCGCCCCCTTGATGTCAATACCTATGAAATTCTTGCCGGGATAGCGTGATGCCAGCCCAACGGTATATTCGCCGTGCCCGCAACCCAGTTCCAGCACGATGGGATGGTCGTTCCCGAACACCTCGTGCCAGTGCCCCGCCAAGTGGTGCTTGCGCGTCCCCAGTTTGCGGTAGTCTTTCTCCTCAATATCCTGCGCGCCGCATTGAAAGACGTGGTCGAACGTCTCCATCTCAGCGAATTTCTTCAGTTTGTTCTTACCCATAAAAGTAATTTACGATTGGACAAGTTACGATTTTTCGATTTACTGACGATTGTCAATTACATCACCTTTGTTCTATTGACAAGCCCACTTCAAACAAGCCTTTGAGCACCTCTTCGCGCATGCCCTGACGCACCTGATAGACATATGTCCCGGCATGCGGGAAACGGACTTGGCTCGCCACCAGACAGGGCATCTCGCGCCTGTCGCCAAACCCATTGCCAAGCCAACGCCCGCGCTGGTCTGCCAAGTAATACTCCAGCGTGTCGGTTTGCATGGTCAAACCATTGTCCACAAACAGCCAGATGTTCTGGTAGGGGTAGTTCTCGCCGTGGCGCAGCGTCAGCACTACATCGTAGGCTTGCAGGGTGTCCTTGATGTCCACGGCATACACCAAGGTACTATCCTTGTCCCACCCCGACAAAGGCAAGTTGCAGAACCGGCTGTACGCCGTCTTACTGCTGCACGCCGCCGTCAGGACGATTACCGCCGCGAGGACGGCTGCCATCACGAAACTTACCGGGTCTTTCATTGTTTTTGTTTCTATCTTTGTTCCTGTCTCTATCTCTGTCCCTATCCCTATTTCTGTCTCGGTTTCTTTTTTTGTCGAAACGGGTCAGGTCATCTTGCCCCACCACGTTCTGATAGCCGAGGGATTCCACCGCTTCCACCGTGGTGGATTTGCCTGCCAGCGCCTTGGGTTTCTTGCCCTCTTGGTTCAAGCGGATTATTTCCTTCGCCTGCATAGGGGTGACGATCTGCAGGTTCTCCGGCTTCTTGGGGTCGGTAGAGTAAGTGATTTCGCCAGCCAGTGGGTCCATGGAGAAGCAGTACCAGGTGCCGTCTTGCGCCTCCAGCGGAGGATGTCTGTACGGAATCATGGACAACGCGTCCTCATACACCTCCACTTCGTAGTTGAGGCAGCACTTCAGTTTGGCGCATTGTCCCGCCAGTTTCTGCGGGTTGGGTGAGATATTCTGAATGCGGGCAGCTCCCGTCCCCACGGAGTGGAAATTGGTCATCCATGTAGAGCAGCACAGTTCGCGCCCGCAGGGTCCTGTTCCGCCAATGCGACCCGCCTCCTGGCGAGCACCAATCTGTTTCATCTCGATACGTACGCGGAACGTCTCGGCATAGACGCGGATGAGTTGTCGGAAATCGACGCGCCCGTCAGCGATGTAGTAGAAGATAGCTTTCGAGCCGTCGCCCTGGTACTCCACGTCGCCGATTTTCATCTCCAGGCCCAGTGACTTGGCGAGGGCGCGTGCTTTGATCATGGTGTCCTGCTCTTTCTTATGCGCCTCGGCAGCACGCTGCAGGTCCTGCTCGGTGGCAATACGGTAGATGGTGCGTATCTCGTAGCGTTCCAAGTCGATTTTGTACTTCGCCATCTGTTTGCGTACGAGGGTGCCGGTCAGGGTCACCTCGCCCACATCGTGCCCGGGGTTCGCCTCTACCGCCACTTTTGTTCCCTTCTCCAATGGCAGTCCGCCGGTGTTATGGAAATACGCCTTGCGGGTGTTCTTGAATTGCACCTCCACAAGGTCGGTATCCGCTATGCTCTCCGGCAGGTCGCACAGCCAGTCGGTGACGGGCAGCATATGTGCCGAATTGCGGCAGCAGCCCTTGCCACTGAACCGGCAACCTCCGTTTTGTAATGTATATTCTTCCAAAGTTGTATATTGTTATGGTTTGTTCTATTCTTTTGATTTCGATATCTCGTTATTTCGATATCTCGTTATTTCGATATTTCGATATTTCGACATTTCGGGCTATTTTATCAGCACAATCAGTTGCAGTGCCAAGTCGAAGAAGATGATGTTGGCGTTGCCGTTCTGTTCCACCTGCCGTTGCGCCAAGGAGAACTGGTCCAACAGTCCCTGCACGTTACGGTCGTTGATGAAAGGGGCGAACCTCCGGGAAAACTGCCGCTCACCTTGTGTCTGATACACCATTTCCGGCTTGCCAAAGTTGGTGATGTAGTTCTCACGCACCTGGTTCATGCAGTAGTTCAGGAAAGCGGTGCGTTCATCCCGTCCCAGTTTGCTCACCTCCGCAGCCCATTCGCGCATACCCGTCAGGGCGTCGTAGTCCTGTTTGTGCCCCACGCTCCATGCATAGCGCATGACGCGCTGGAACAGCTCCAGATAGGTCTCATTGACGGCATCGTTTGCCGCCACCTTGCGTGCCCTGAGGAAACTGCCGTTCGCCATGTGCGCAAAATCCACCGCCTCCTCGGCGGTCCACTGCGCGCCATTGATGGTACCCTTGCCTTCATGCAGTGCTGCCGCTATCTCCTGCTCGGACAGCCTCGGGACAGCGAGTTGTTGCGTACGGCTCAGGATGGTTGAAAGCAGGCGCTGCGGCTCGTCGCTGACCAACAGGAAAAGAGTCTGCTCTGGCGGCTCTTCCAGGATCTTGAGCAGTTTGTTGGCACAAGTCTCGTTCATGCGCTCGGGCAACCAGATAATCATCGTCTTGTACCCCTCGGCAAACGACATCAGGGACAGTTTGCGCAGTATCTCACCGGACTCGCGTTCGTAGATAACCAACTGCTTGGTCTCCACTTTTTTCATCTCGGCATTGAGCAAGGCGTGCCACTCCTCGATATCGAAATAATGACGCTCCAGCACCATGCGCCGGAACAGGGGCAGGAAATCGTCGCATACGGGCTTGTCCAATCCGTCCGCCGTGGTGATGGGGAAAGCAAAATGCAGGTCGGGGTGCTGCAGTTGGGCAAACCGCTTGCAGGTGGGGCACTCACCGCAGGAGTCCTCGTCCGTGCGGTTCGGGCACGCCAAGTATTGGGCATAGGCAATCGCCAATTGCAATTTTCCCACACCGGAAGGACCGCTAAACAACTGCGCATGCGGCACACGTCCCTCGCGCACCGACTCCCGAAGCCGTTGTTTGACAGCCTCTTGACCTATTATTTCCTTGAACAGCATGTCCGTTTCACCTTTGCGAGTGCAAAGGTACGACGCGTGCGCTACCCTCGTACACCAACTGAGTCTTCCGTCTTCGCTACAGACTCATTACAGTACTCGGGGGCTTCGCTCTCCCCAAAACGAACTAGTCGTTTCGGGGACCCCGAATTGACGCAGTCACCTTTGCGAGTGCAAAGGTACTGCTTTTTTTTGACATATGCAAGGATTTGCTGAAAAAAAGTG
>CAMOMF010000171.1 GCA_946619625.1 uncultured Bacteroidales bacterium | reverse complement strand
TCCCCCGCCACCTGGTTCGTCGCAGCCGATTCGGGCGAATATACACCAACGGTCCCTGCCGCTGGTTGGGCTTCACTCTGCTTGCCATTTGCCGCCGAGATTCCAAGCGGTATCACCGCATACTACGCTCGCTTGGCAGATGCCTCATCCATCACTCTTTCTTCAATAAGTGCAACTTCCATTGCCGAGAACGAACCAATCATCGTCTCTGCCGCAGCGGGGGATTATACCTTTACGCGAACAGACGATGAGCCGGTTAAAATCACTGCAAACTTACTGAGTGGAACAACTGAAAGTACTAATTTCAACGAAAACGAAGTGTATGTATTAGCCGGTGTCTCAGACGAAACTCCGTTCTTCGGACCGCTTATTGCTGAAACAGGTGCTGCAAAAGCTATACTTCCAGCAAATAAAGCGTACATAGACGCAGACTATCTTACAGACGAGAACGGTGCACCTTTGCGAATAATGCTCGTCATCGAAGACACCCACAACGCAACGGCAGTGGAAACAACTGAAAGCAGCGTAAAGGCTCAAAAAATACTTCGTGACGGACAAATACTTATTCTCCGTGACAATGACGCGTATGATCTCATGGGACGCAAGATAAAATAATTAATCGTTTACATTAAAAATTGAGTTTATGAAAAAGATATATAACAGCATTCAATGCCATATTGTAGAAATCAGAGTAAATGATATTATTACCGGCTCTATTAACGCTATGGTAACTTCAGATGGTGTAACTGGGGGACACGCATTGACTCCCGGACGCGAATTTGACGATTTCAACGATTTCTAATCTCATAGCAAGTTAACGCTTGTTACCCTCGGGTCCCTGTACCGTGGGACCTTCCGCAGGGCTTTTTAATACCCTGCTTTATATACCTTTGGTAGGTCAATCCGGCTCGGGAGAGTCGGGTTGATTTGCGCAAATAAGTATCTGTCCCTCCTGCGTTCTTCGGCGCAAACAAAGATTTGACGCATGCTACCAGTCCGAGGAATTCATACGTTCCTCCCATATAACCCACAGGAGAAAAAGAACGGCGTAAAAAAGGTACTTGAAAAGGAATGTGTGATAGAACTCGAAACGGTCGGGATGGTTGGCACAGAGCAGCCCTATCATCGTTATTCGCAGGATATTGAAACCGTATGCCACTACCCAACCCAAAGGAATAAACCACAGTTTGTGCCAAGCATTGCCGCGGGCGAAAAGCATAATCACTAACCAAATGAACGATTGCTTCAGCGCCGTACAACTCCACACCACACTATAGGCAAACCCCGAAGGGAAAGCAATCGTATATGGTGGGGTAAACTGCACCTCGGGGCAGAACCAGCGCGTCACACCATACGCCACATGGCTGATATGCGCGGAAAGGAACTGAAAAGGTGCGGTGATATTCAGCCCCAGCCACAGCACCTCGTTCGTGCCTTCATCACCCTGAACCGTGTATTTCCAAAAGTAATTAGCCGCCAACAGGCACACGGCAAACAAGATAATATCGCGATACGAACGGAGCATTAACTAATTTTCGTTTTGGCGAAAGGAACCTCTGACAGGGGACAGTACTGACCGTCAAGGTACTTGAAGTAGCCTGCCTGCGCAATCATTGCGGCGTTGTCCGTAGTGAACGAGAACGGAGGAATGAACACGGCAGCATGGTAGCGCTTGCCATAATCGATAAACGCCTCGCGCAAAGCACTGTTGGCACTGACTCCGCCCGCCACGGCAACGGTGTCGATCTTGAGGTCCTTGGCGGCTTGGCGCAGTTTCTTCATCAGTATGTCCACCACCGTCCGTTGCAACGAAGCACATAGGTCTTCGCGCAAGTGGGGCACACGCTCCGCCAATTCGTCAACAGTCTGCAACCCCTGCTCATTGAGCATGTCGCGCAGAGTGTACAGAAAAGATGTCTTCAGCCCGGAGAAAGAGTAGTCGTACCCCTTTATCTGCGGCTTGGCGAAGTGGAACGCCTCAGGGTTGCCCTCCTTGGCAAGCCTGTCTATCCACGGACCGCCAGGGTAAGGCAAACCCATGACCTTGGCGCACTTGTCGAACGCCTCGCCCGCTGCGTCATCGATAGTCTGACCGATAATCTGCATGTCGTTATACGCACGCACCAATACTATCTGGCTGTTTCCGCCACTGACAAGCAGGCACAGGAAAGGGAACGTCGGTTTGTCGCGACCCGTACCGTCCTCCACAAAATGTGCCAACACGTGCCCTTGCAGGTGGTTGACATCCACCAAAGGGATATGCAGGCTGAGCGCCAGCCCTTTGGCGAAAGAGGTGCCCACCAGCAACGAACCCAGCAGTCCGGGACCGCGGGTGAAAGCGATGGCGGACAAACGGTCCTTGCTGACACCGGCACGCTTCAGCGCCGTATCGATTACCGGCACGATATTCTGCTGGTGCGCCCGCGACGCCAACTCCGGCACTACGCCACCGTACTCTTCGTGCACTTTCTGCGATGCAATCACGTTGCTCAGCAACACGCCGTTGCGGATAACCGCTGCGGACGTGTCATCGCACGAACTTTCTATACCTAATATTGTGATATCGCTATTCATGTTCAAAATCCTATCTGCCTGCAAAGTTACTGCTTTTTTTTGACATACGCAAGGTTTTTCCCTAAAAACGGAAAAAAAACGCCAAAATATTTGGTCATTTCAAAAAAAAGCAGTACCTTTGCACCCGCAAATGGTTCTGCTTTTTAACAGGAACCCAAATGGAACGGGCTAAAGTCTGTTCTGTTACTTATGTGTTATGCCGAAAGTGAAAGAAGAAGGTTGGATCGAAGTGACCGGTGCAAGGGTGCATAACCTCAAGAACGTCAACGTGCGCATACCGCGCGGCAAGTTAACCGTTCTTACCGGACTGAGCGGAAGCGGGAAGTCGAGTCTCGCTTTCGACACTATTTTTGCGGAGGGGCAGCGCCGGTACATCGACACGTTCTCGGCATACGCCCGCGGATTCCTGAATAACATGCAACGTCCCGAGGTGGACAAGATTACAGGTCTGTCGCCGGTCATCAGTATCGACCAGAAGACCACCTCGCACAATCCCCGCTCTACGGTGGGGACCATCACCGAGGTTTACGACTACCTGCGTTTGCTGTACGCACGCGCTTCCGTGGCTTACTCGTACAACACCGGCGAACCCATGGTGCACTACACCGACGAACAGATTACCGATATCATCCTCCACGACTACGCCGGCGAGGCGCTGTATATCCTCGCGCCATTGGTGAACAACCGGAAAGGTCACTACAAGGAGTTGTTCGAACAGACCCGCAAGAAGGGGTTTGTGTATGTGCGTGTGGACGGCGAGATACAGGAACTGGTACAAGGCATGCGGGTGGACCGTTACAAGAACCACACCATCGAAGTGGTGGTGGACAGACTCAAGATCGACCCGGACGCCCATGCACAGAACAACGAGGACGAAAGGAAGCGGGTGATGGAATCGGTCAGCCACGCCATGCAGTTGGGCGATGGCATGTGTATGGTCACACGCAAAGGGGATGACACCCTGCACTATTTCTCCCGCTCACTGATGTGCCCGACCACCGGCATCGCCTACGCCGAGCCTGCGCCACACTCTTTCTCCTTCAACACACCGCAGGGCTGGTGCCCTTGCTGCCGCGGATTAGGTATAGTAGCAACAGATAAAAAAAGCAATGACGACCTGCCGGACGAAGAGAGCGTGATAGCGTGGCTGGAGGGCAAAATCAGCGACCCTAACAAACCTTCTGAGAACGAGTCGCAGGAAGAGCCATCCGACATGCAGGAATGTCCCGAGTGCCATGGCATGCGCCTCCGACGCGAGTCGCTAATGTTCCGCATCGGCGACAAGAACATCTCCGAACTGGCGAACTTGGACTTGGGCGAACTGCGCGCCTATCTGCGCGATGTGCCCCTGAGTGCACGCCAACAACGCATCGCCGATGAGATCATCAAGGAAATCGACAAGCGTCTCGCCTTTCTGGAGGCAGTGGGTTTGCAGTACCTCAACCTGAACCGCCCGGGCGACTCGCTGTCCGGCGGCGAGGCACAGCGCATACGTCTGGCAACCCAGATAGGCAGCCGGCTCGTGAACGTACTGTATATCCTCGACGAGCCGAGTATAGGTCTGCACCAGCGCGACAACGAAAGGCTGATCAACTCGCTCAAAGAGTTGAGGGATATGGGTAATACTATTATCGTAGTGGAGCACGATGAGCAGATGATGCGCAGTGCCGACTGGATAGTGGACATTGGACCCAAAGCAGGACGCTTGGGCGGGCATGTGCTGTTCAGCGGCACACCCGGGGACATGCTGCAGACAGACACGCTGACCGCCGACTACCTGAACGGCAAACGTACTATCCCCGGCAGCAAGAAACGTCAAGGCAAGGGTGCCGAACTGGTCCTGACCGGCTGCAAGGGCAATAATCTGAAGAACGTCACCGCACGATTCCCCTTGGGCACTTTCATCGTAGTGACAGGCGTGTCGGGCTCGGGCAAATCGACCCTCATCAACAAGACACTCTACCCTATCCTGTCGCAGCGTTTCTACCGCTCGCTTCGCCGACCCATGCCGTACGATGCCTGCTTTGTGCAGGAAGGCGGGGAACAGCAGGATTTCACCGCGGCGATAGATAAAGTGGTGGCTGTCAACCAGTCGCCCATCGGTCGCACGCCGCGCAGTAACCCCGCCACCTACACGGGCGTGTTCAGCGACATACGTGCACTGTTCGCCGAACTGCCGGAGTCGCGTATCCGCGGATGGAAACAGGGGCGGTTCTCGTTCAACACCAAAGGCGGGCGGTGCGACGAGTGCGCCGGCAACGGGTACAAGACCATAGAGATGCGCTTCCTGCCCGATGTGTATGTGCCATGCGAGGTGTGCGGCGGACAACGGTACAACCGCGAGACGCTCGAAGCACGGTTCAAGGGCAAGAGTATCGCCGATGTGCTGGATATGACTATCAACCAGGCGGTCGAGTTCTTCGAGGCACAACCGCATATCCTGAACAAGATACGCACACTGCAACAGGTCGGTCTGGGGTACCTGAAACTGGGGCAGGCGGCAAACACCCTTTCTGGCGGCGAAGCACAGCGTATTAAACTTGCCACCGAATTGGCTCGTCCCTCAACCGGCAAGACACTGTACATCTTGGACGAGCCTACCACGGGGCTGCATTTCGAAGACATACGCGTCCTTCTGGACGTTCTGCAACAGTTGGTGGACAAAGGCAACACCGTGATCGTCATCGAGCACAATCTGGATGTCATCAAGGCGGCGGACCATATTATCGACCTGGGACCCGAGGGCGGCAGGGACGGTGGCATGATAGTGGCAGCGGGCAGTCAAAAACAAGTGAAACGCAATAAAAACAGCCGTACAGCGCCCTTCTTATGATATGATTACCCACAGCCTGCTCATAGTATCCATTGTCCTGCTCATCATCCTTGTCGTGCCTATCCTGTGCGACAAGGTGCATGTCCCCGCCATCGTAGGACTGATTGTGGCAGGCGTAGTGGTGGGGCCGAACGGCTTGGGATGGATAGCCCGAGACGAGACGCTGACAACACTCGGCAGTCTGGGCTTGCTGTACCTGATGTTCACCTCCGGTATCGAAATCAGCCTGAACGACCTGCGGCGCGAGAAATACAAGAGTATCCTGTTCGGACTGTACACCTTCACCCTGCCGTTCCTGATGGGGTTTGCCGTGGCTTTCTACGCCTTTGACTACTCGATGGCAAGTGCCCTGCTGCTGGGGTCCATGCTGGGCAGTCACACCCTGATCACTTACCCGGTGGTGAGCCGCTACAATATCCAGCGCAACCGCGTGGTGAGCCTTATCATCGGCGGCACCATCGTGTCAGTGACGGCTGCAATGATCTTCCTCGCCGTCATACCTTCGTTCACAGAGGGGTCGGTCAGTCCCCGCGTCTTGGTTCGCATGGGGGCGGGGACGGCACTGATGTTGGCGGTTCTCTTTTACGCCATGCCCAAAATGGCGGAATGGACGTTCAAGCGGTTCAATGATTCCATAGTGGAGTTCACTTTTGTCATGCTGATGGCGGCATTGGCGGGTGTGATGGCATGGTTGGCAGGTCTGGAGCCTGTCCTCGGTGTGTTTCTTGCTGGATTGGCACTGAACAGACAGATTCCCAACCTGTCCCCCCTGATGAACAAAATCAACTTCATGGGCAACGCTTTCTTCATTCCCGTCTTCCTGTTCGGTGTGGGGCTGCTGATTGACCTGCGCGCTTTCACCTCAGGCTGGACGGCAACGGCGCTGGCAGCGGCAATCACAGGGGCGGCACTGCTCGGCAAATGGGCGGCGGCATGGTTGGGACAGAAAACATTCCGATTGTCCGGCTTGGAACGCCAACTGGCATTCGGTCTATCCTCTGCCAAAGCGGCGGGCTCACTGGCGGCGGTAACCATCGCCTACAACGTCATCATGCCCGGCGGCGGGCGACTGCTGGACGAGAACGTAATGAACGCCACGGTCATCATGATTCTGATTACTTGTACCGTCAGTTCGTTCTTTACCGAACATGCGGCTAAGAATATCGCGCTGAAAGCCGAGGACGCCTCCGACACGGTCACGCCTGCCGAACGGCGCAATTTCCTGCTTTTCCTGCCCGAACCGCAGTTCCGGCTGTTCCACTTCCCTTTCTCCACTTTCAACGCCCACAAATCGGTAGGGTTCCATGCCTTGGCTGTCATTCACGGCGAGCACCAGCGCACCGCTGCCGAACGTCAGATGGAGTTGTTGGCACGACAAGCCGCAGCGTCCGAACAAAGGGTGAACATGCACACCCAGTTGGCGGCAAACGTATCGAACGGCATACTCAACATCGCCAACGCCGAGCAAATCACTCATATCTTTGCCGAGTTCCCGACCGATGAAGAGGCATACGGCAAAGCCATCAACCCACTGCTCACCACCGCTGGACAAGGTATCTGGCTGACGCACTCGGTACAGCCGCTCAAGACCATCACCTCCGTACGCATTCTGGCACCGGATTTCTCGCAGAAAGAGCCCGGCTACAACGACTGGCGCACACTGGTCGCCCTTCTGGTGCAGCAAAACAAAGCCGAGGTCACGCAGGAGAACGTCAGCGATTGGAGCGTTCTGCCCCGGATAGCCGAGCGCGTCCCTGAGAACCAACTGATTGTCATTGTGCAGGCACGACCCTCCACCGTCTCCTACCAACCCGCCATGCAACATACACCGGAGGTGCTCCGCAGGCATTTCATGGACAAGAACTTCCTCGTCATCTTCCCTTACCAGCAGTTGGGCATACAGCCCAACAACACTTTCTTTTCGGTATTCAACCGGCACAACGAATCGAATTTTGCACTATTACAGCGACTGCAATCCAGGCATTCGCACTCATAATTTACTTTTTATGAAAAAGATATTATCCATACTGGCACTCCTCACCATCCTGGTTTTCCACGCTACCGCCTCTCTCCCCGGTGTACAACTGAAAGACCTGGACGGCAAGAATGTGAACACCGCCGAACTAACCAACCACGGCAAGCCGATGATTATCTCCTTTTGGGCGACATGGTGCAAGCCGTGTCTGCGCGAACTGAAAGCGCTGAACGAGTTGTATGCCGACTGGCAGGACGAGACAGGCGTACGTATCATCATTGTCAGCATCGACTCTGCACAGGATATTCAAAAAGTCAAACCTTTGGTGGATGGTTTTGGCTGGGATT
>CAMOMF010000170.1 GCA_946619625.1 uncultured Bacteroidales bacterium | reverse complement strand
GACACCACCCTAAGCGGCAAAGAGAACAATTTCGTAGCATGTGTGCATTTCGGCAAAGACGGCAAGAATGATGCGGTGGGAGTCAGTTTTCTGGACATCTCCACTGGCGAATTTCTGGTGGCACAGGGTGCGCCCACGTATGCAGAGAAACTGGTGAGCCACTTCCAGCCCAAAGAAGTGCTATACCTTCGCGGCAAACGCCAGCAGTTGGAACAGACCTTCGGTAACAAACTGTTCACCTTCGAGTTGGAGGATTGGATGCTGACAGAGGAGTCGGCAACCGACCGTTTACTCAAGCAGTTTGAGACCGCCTCGCTGAAAGGTTTCGGCGTGGACAAAGTGCCCTTGGGGGTAGTTGCCGCCGGCGGGATACTGCATTATCTGGACATGACGCAGCACTTGCAGACCGGGCACATCAAGCATTTCAGCCGTATAGAAGAAGACAAATACATGTGGTTGGACCGTTTCTCGCTGCGCAATCTGGAAGTATTCCCCTCGTCCGATTCGCCGGAAGCGACCTCGCTTCTGCAGGTCATAGACCGCACCTGTTCCCCCATGGGCGGACGACTGTTGCGCCGCTGGTTGAGTCTGCCCCTAAAATCGGTCAAACCCATCCGCCAACGGCAACAGGTGGTGGAGTATTTTTTCCGCCATCCCGAGGTGCGCAACCAGATAGTCGAACAACTGAGCAACATGGGCGACCTGGAGCGTCTGATTGGCAAGGTGAGCACCGGCCGTATCAGTCCTCGCGAGATGCTCAGTTTGGGCTACGCTCTACGCAACAGTGAGCCGATAAGAGCACTATGTGTGGCTTCTGAAGACGAGCGACTAATGCAGTTGGGCAGCAAAATTTCGCTGTGCACGTCTATCCGCGAACGCATAGAACGCACTATCCGTCCCGACGCTCCCGCCCAGCAAGGCAAACCCGGTGTTATCCGGCAAGGAGTGGACAGTGAACTGGACGACCTGCGCGACCTGCACACCAACGCCAAGGACTATTTGGAGAAACTGCAACAACGCGAAGCCGAAACGACAGGTATTCCCTCACTGAAAATAGGCTTCAACAACGTTTTCGGCTATTACCTGGAGGTGCGCAACACCTACAAGGACATGGTTCCGGCAGAGTGGATTCGCAAGCAGACACTTGTTCAGGCGGAGCGTTACATCACCCAGGAGCTGAAGGACTACGAGCAGAAAATCCTCAGTGCAGAGGGACGCATAGCCGAGATAGAGGTGCGCCTGTTCAACGAACTGATATTGGCACTGACAGACTATATTTCCGCCATACAGGTCAATGCCATGATATTGGCAGAAATAGATTGTTTGGTATCGTTTGCCCTGACGGCCGAGCAAAACAAATACGTATGCCCCGAGGTGAATGATTCGCTGGTTATCACCATTCATGGCGGTCGCCACCCGGTCATCGAGCAACAGTTGCCTCGCGGGGAACAATATGTACCCAACGACATCCATCTGGACAACAACGGTCAGCAGATTATTATCATCACCGGTCCGAACATGGCGGCGAAGTCTGCCCTACTCCGCCAGACAGCCCTAATAGTATTGCTGGCACAGATAGGCTCGTTCGTACCGGCAGAGTCGGCACAAATAGGCATCGTGGACAAGATTTTCACACGGGTAGGTGCGAGCGACAATATCTCGCTGGGAGAGTCCACATTCATGGTGGAGATGAACGAAGCCGCCGCCATCCTGAACAACCTGTCAGAGCGCTCACTGGTCCTTTTTGACGAATTGGGACGCGGTACCAGCACCTACGATGGTATTTCCATTGCATGGGCGATAGTGGAGTATATCCACGACAGCCGCTTCCGATCGAAGACGCTATTTGCCACCCACTACCACGAACTGAATGACCTGATGAAGTCATTCGCGCGCGTGCGCAATTATAATGTGTCGGTACGCGAGGTGGACAAGAAAGTAATCTTCCTGCGCAAACTGGTTCCCGGCGGGTCAGAACATTCGTTCGGTATTCATGTGGCGAAGATGGCGGGCATGCCCAAAAAGATTGTGGACCGTGCAGAGAAAATATTGGAGCAATTGGAAAGTCAGCGGGACAAGGGGACTATCGGGAAACCGCAAATCAAGCCCCGTCAAAGCAAAGACGATTTGCAGTTATCGTTCATCCAACTGGAAGACCCGGTACTGGAGCAGATACGTGATGAATTCTTGCATTTGGATGTCAATAACCTCACTCCAGTGGAGGCTTTGAACAAATTAAATGACCTAAAACATATCATTTCGGGCAAATAAATGCCATTTTATGTTGTAAAACATATGCCAAAGTGTTGCACAGGTCAAAAAAAAGCAGTAACTTTGCACCCGCAAACGTAACTGCGTTGATTCGGTATTTCCAAACAAACGATTTGTCCACTTTGCAAAATCTATAATACACACGAAAAAAGCACATAAATAACAAACACATTATGAAAACTTATCAATCGTCGGAGATTAAGAATTTCTCCCTGCTCGGAGCCTCCGGTAGTGGTAAAACTACCTTGATTGAGTCCATGCTCTTGGAGTCAGAAGTTATTAAACGTCGCGGCACCGTGGAGGCCGGAACAACTGTCAGCGACTATTTCCCCGTAGAAAAAGAATATGGTTATTCTGTATTCCCAACTGTTCACAACATTGAGTTCCTCGGTAAGAAACTGAATATAATCGACTGCCCGGGTTCCGATGATTTCGTAGGCGGAGCCATCACTTCGCTGAATATCACCGACACCGCCATCATTTTGGTTAGTGCTCAGAACGGCGTAGAGGTTGGGACACAGAGCCATTTCCGCTATACAGCAGAGCACAAGAAGCCTGTCATCTTCCTGCTTAACAAACTGGACCATCCCGAGGCGGACTACGAGCGTACGGTAGAGTCCATCCAGAGTGTTTACGGCAAAAAAGCCGTGGCAATACAGTACCCCATAAACGTAGGTCCGGGCTTTAACGCACTTATTGACGTACTGAAAATGAAGATGTACGTGTGGAAACCCGAAGGCGGCAAACCCGAGGTGAAAGATATTCCCGCCGACCAGATGGAGCACGCCAACGACCTGCACAATAAGTTGTTAGAGGCTGCAGCCGAGAACGATGAGACCTTGATGGACAAGTACTTTGAGCAAGGCGAACTGACCGAGGACGAGATGCGTACGGGTATTCGCGCCGGCATGGTACTGCGTGATGTTTTCCCGATCTTCTGCGTATGCGCAGGCAAAGATATGGGTGTACGCCGTCTGATGGAGTTCCTCGGCAATATTGCACCGTCGGTTGATCAGACCTCTCCGATGGTAACCGTTGAGGGCGAGGAAATCAAGTGCACCGATGATGCCCCCACTTCAATCTACGTATTCAAGACATCTGTAGAGCCGCATATCGGTGAAGTGAACTATTTCAAGGTGGCTCAGGGTGTGCTTCGCACAGGCGATGACCTGCAGAATATGGACCGCAACTCCAAAGAACGTATCTCGCAGATTTTTGCAGTGGACGGCTCTATCCGTACACAGGTGGATGAACTGCACGCCGGCGACATTGGCGCTACGGTCAAACTGAAAGACACCCGCACGGGAAACACCCTCAATGCCAAGGGTGCCGACTTCACATTCGGTCAAATAAAATACCCCCGTGCACGTTACCGTCGCAGTGTGAAAGCCGTCAACCAAGGCGAGAACGAGAAAATGATGCAAATCATTTCCCGTCAGTGCGAAGAAGACCCGACATGGCGTATCGAAGTGAGCAAAGAACTTCGCCAGACCATCGTCAGCGGTATGGGTGAGTTCCACCTGCGCACTCTCAAGTGGCGTCTTGAAAACAACGAAAAGATACAGATTGAGTTCGGTGAACCGAAGATTCCTTACCGTGAGACCATCACAAAGGCCGCCCGCGCCGACTATCGTCATAAGAAACAATCCGGTGGAGCCGGTCAGTTCGGCGAAGTGCACTTGATTGTTGAGCCGTATGTAGAGGGCGTTGAGCCGAAAGAAATCTACAAGTTCGGCGGTCAGGAGTACAAGATTACTCCGCGTGACACTCAGGAAGTGGAACTTGAGTGGGGAGGCAAACTGGTCATGGTCAACTCTATTGTGGGTGGTGCCATTGACGCACGCTTCATGCCGGCTATCCTCAAGGGTCTCATGGACAAGATGGAGTCAGGCCCGCTTACCGGTTCTT
>CAMOMF010000169.1 GCA_946619625.1 uncultured Bacteroidales bacterium | reverse complement strand
TGTAACATAACATCGTCCTGACAATAGGCATCGAACGCCATCACATTCATTCCGAAGCCTTTGGCGATGCGAGCCACATTACGGCCCACATTGCCGTAAGAATGAATACCCAGCGTCTTTCCCTTCAGTTCCGACCCGGAGGTTCCGTTATAGAAATTGCGCATGGCATACACCATTAGTCCCAATGCCAACTCTGCTACGGCGTTGCTGTTCTGTCCGGGAGTGTTCATCACCACCACATTGTGGTCGGTGGCGGCTTGCAGGTCCACGTTGTCGTAACCCGCACCGGCGCGCACCACTATCTTCAGTTGCTTGGCGGCTGCAAGCACTTCTTCGTCCACTTTGTCGGAGCGAATAATCATTGCATCGACATCTGCCACGGCTTCCAGCAGTTGGTCATGTTTGTATTTCTCCAGCAGTACGGTTTCATAGCCCGCTTGTTTCAGTTCTGCACAAATACCTTCAACTGCCACTTTGGCAAAGGGTTTTTCTGTTGCAATAAGTACTTTCATACTATCAATCAATGTTGTTACTTCAATTGTTCTGCCCTTGGATTCTTTCTTCATGGGCAGTAGATATGTATAACTCATTATATCTTTTTTTCATATTCCTTCATGCAAGCAACCAGCGCCTGAACGCCTTCAAGGTCCATGGCGTTGTAGATGCTTGCACGGAATCCTCCCACTGAGCGGTGTCCTTTTACACCCACCATGCCATGATCACTGGCGAACTTGAAGAAATCATCCTGCAACTCCTGATATTCTGGCTTCAGGACGAAGCAAACGTTCATGCGCGAGCGGTCCTCAGCTTCGGCTGTGCCTACAAACAGTTTGGAGTGGTCTATAGCATCGTACAGCAGTTCTGCCTTTTGAATATTGCGTTTTTCTATTGCCTTGACACCGCCGAAGGCTTTCAGCCAGCGCAGCGTGAGCATGGCACTGTATAGTGGCAGAACAGGAGGTGTGTTGAACATGCTGCCGCCGTCTATATGCGTTTGGTAGTTCAGCATAGTAGGAATCTGACGAGAGACATGTCCAAGGCAGTCTTCCTTCACGATGACAAATGTGACGCCCGCAGGTGCAAGGTTTTTCTGTGCACCGCCGTAGATAATACTGTATTTGCTTACGTCAATCGGGCGGGAAAGGATGTCGGACGACATGTCTGCTACCAACTGCACTTTGCCCAACTTGGAATAAATCTGCTCCAGTTTCTTGTCGCTGATTTCGGTTCCATAGATAGTGTTATTGGTGGTGATATGCAGATAGTCGGCATCTTGCGGAACTTCGTATTCCGTTGGGATGAAGGTGTAGTTCTTGTCGGCACTGCTGGCTACTTCCACCGCTTCGCCGAATCCCTTTGCTTCTTTGAGGGCTTTCTTCGCCCAAACGCCGGTGTTCAGGTAGGCTGCTTTGTGCTCCAACAGGTTGTAGGGCAGCATGCAGAATTGCAGACTTGCACCACCGCCAAGGAAGATTACGCGGTAGCCGGAGGGAATGTCGAGCAACTCTTTCATCAGTGCTTCGGCTTCGTCCACTACCGGCTGGAAATACTTGGCGCGGTGTGAGATTTCCAGAATACTCAATCCGTGTCCCTCAAAGTTGAGTACCGCTTCTGCCGTTTGTTTGATTACTTCCTGAGGCAGGATACTTGGTCCTGCGTTGAAATTATATTGCTTTGTCATAATTTTTAGGATAATAATTGGTCTGTTTATTATTTATCTCTTGCTTCCGGGGCGATTCCACTTACTTTTGGGCTCGGGAGTAGCGAGGGGCTCTTGTATCAGCTCTGCCGCTTTCTTCGCAATACCTTCCACCACCGCTGTCACTTTTTCCACCACTTTTTGCTCGATAGGTATTTCCACTTTCTCGAACCATGCGATGTCATCACCTTTGGCTACCTTGGCACCGTGCTCTTTGGCAACGTTCACCAGCATACAGTCATAGGGTGCGGAGAGGGCTTCGATGCCATGTTGGGTCTCAATGTATGCCATGGTCTCACCTGCACGGAAAGCTTTGCCGAAGACCGGAGCCTGACTTTCTTCGTTGAAATCCAGTTCCCACAGCAGTTTGCCTGACTGCGGAGCCTGTAGCGGCTCGCTGTTGGGGTGGAGTATGGCACGTTTGTCCGCAGCGCTGAGGAACACAATCTGCTGTCCCCCCTTGGCTGCTTTGTCCATACGCTCCAGCAGGTCTTTGTTGAACTGCTCTTTAGCTTGACCGGATTTGTACTCGCGGTATTGTTTCTCGTGCATGGCAAACTCGAACAACTCCTCATCGTCTTGTCCGCGGTCCCAACCCAACTCTTCCATCTTCTGAATGAAGTCGGGCAGGGCGTTGGGGTAGAGTTTCTGCGGGTCGTCGGTGTAGAACTCGAACCCTTTTTCTTCTGCCAACTTGATAATCTCCGGAGCCAGTGTACCGGGCAATTTGCCCGACTTGCCGAGAATCATGCCCCACATCGCAGGGTCCATGCGGGTGAATGGTGCTTCGCCCATGGAGCGCGAGTAGATATTCATCAGGGCGGCGTTCTTTACATATTGCGAGAAAGGTGTCACGAGACACGGCGTACCCAGCATAGGCCATATGCGCTGCACTTCGTTGAACAGTTCTACCAGCAGTTCGTCTTCGGATAGTTGGTGCTCGCCACGCTTGGCAAGGTTGGCGTTGATGGCTGCGTGCATACCTTTCAGGTCTGCCATCAGCGAGCCCATCATGCCGCCAGGCAGTCCGCAACCTACTAACAGCGAGGACATGAGCGCATTCTTTGGGTCAATCCAGTAACCGAGGAACTCGTCCATGAAACTCTGGGTGAGACGGCGAGCCTCCATGTATGCTTTCATGTTGATATCTTTTACTTGGAAACCGGCATCTTTCAGCATGGCTTGAATAGTGATTACGTCCGGATGTACCTTGCCCCAACTGAGGGGTTCCATGGCTACGTCCAGTACGTCACCGCCTGCCTTGGCAACCTCCAGCATGGAAGCAACGGAGAAACCCGGACCCGTGTGACCGTGGTACTGGATGATGATGTCAGGATGTTTTTCTTTGATGGCGGCTACAATAGTGCCCAGCATAACGGGGCGACCAATGCCGGCCATGTCCTTTAGGCAGATCTCCTGTGCGCCACCTTCTATCAGTTGCTCGGCAAGGTTGATGTAATATTCTGCCGTGTGCACCTTGCTGTAAGTGATACACATGGTCGCTTGAGCTGTCATGCCAGCGGCTTTCGCCCAGCGTATGGAGGGGATAATGTTGCGCGGATCATTCAGGCCGCAGAAGATACGGGTGATGTCGGTGCCCTGCGCATGCTTCACTTTGTACATCAGTTCACGCACATCTGCAGGGACTGGGTTCATCCGAAGCGCGTTCAGACCGCGATCCAGCATATGGGTCTGGATTCCAGCTTCATGCAGCGGCTTGGTGAATGTGCGTACCGCCTGATTCGGGTTCTCACCATACAACAGGTTAACCTGCTCCATGGCACCACCATTGGTCTCTACTCGGTCAAAACAACCCATCTCGATTATCACCGGGGCAATCTTTGCCAACTGGTCCTTCCGAGGCACATACTTGCCCGAACTTTGCCACATGTCCCGATAGACGAGACTGAACTTAACTTCCTTTTTCATATAGTGTTTTATTGATATTTTCTTTCATTACCCAACTCTCTCCACATCGCGGAAAATTATTGATATTTCTTTCAATACTCACCTCTCTCCACATTGCGGAAAATTATTGATATTTTCTTTCAATACTCAACTCTCTTCACATCGCGGATAAACCTGTTGTGAAGAGCATCACCTCGTATGTTTTCTACTCCTGAAATCATACTTTTTTTATTTCGGACTGCAAAGTTACAAAAAAAAAATGAAACTACCAAACTTTTTCTTAAAAAATGCAATCCTATATCGTTTTTTTTCGTATTGCATTTTATTCTGGCACTTTTTTATCTGCTGTCTTTTCCTCTGCTGTTTATTCTCTCTGCTGTCAATTTCCTCTGCTGTCTATTCCTCTGTTGTCTATTCCTCTGTTGTCTATTCCTCTGTTGTCTATTTCTCTGTTGTCTATTCCTCTGTTGTCTATTTCTCTGTTGTCTATTCCTCTGTTGTCTATTCCTCTGTTGTCTATTCCTCTGTTGTCATTTATTATTCCAATGGCACTATTTTATTATCCTCGCTTTCTGTTTCACTCCTTACCCCCTAGCTCCTTGTTCTTTGTTCCTTGTTCTTTGTCTTTTCCCCTCCTTGTTCTCCCTGCTATTCCCCTC
>CAMOMF010000168.1 GCA_946619625.1 uncultured Bacteroidales bacterium | reverse complement strand
AGAAAAAGGACGCTTCACAGCGTCCTTTTTTCTATAAGGTATTAGTCTGTTTTTATTATTTTAAGGTACAAAAAAGATTGTGTTGTTTTGATTACGCCTGCAAAGGTACTGCTTTTTTTTGACATGACCAAATATTTTTATATGTTATAAAACACATTTGTCACTTTTTAGCCAAAAAGCGATATTTTTTTGCCTCTCGCAACCACCAAAACACACAATTTTATGCTTTGCAACATAACAAAATGTCACTTGGTTTGTCCACAATGTGAGCAATCTTTTCGTCCACGAGTTGCTGTCTTGGTACGAATCCCCATGAGCATGCCACAAACGGGACACCGGCGTTTTTGGCAGTGTCCCTATCCACCAAGCTGTCGCCTATATATATTATAGAGGTGTCTGCCGGACGCTCGCTTTCTCTGTCCGATAGGTGGGACAGAATGTCGAACACAATCTGCGGGTCGGGTTTGCGCTCCACACCTTCCCGTTCGCCCAGCACGATGTCGAACACGTCGGGAAAGAAGTGCGCTACAATCTTTTCTGTCGCCTGTTGGTATTTGTTGCTCGCAACTGCCAACCGGTGTCCCTGCGCTTTTAGGCTGGCAAGTACTTCCTCTATACCTTCATAGGGACGGGTGTAGTCAGTATTATGTGCGTTGTAGTAGGGCACAAAATACTCGCGCGCACGAAGCACATTCTCTTCTGTCCTCGCACCTTCAGGCAACGCCCGGCGGATGAGGTTGTTGATACCGTTTCCTACCATGCGCGGGTAGGCACTGATGGGGTGGGTGGGGAAACCGGTATGCTTCAATGAATAATTGCACGCGTAACCCAAATCATCAATGGTATTGAGCAGGGTGCCGTCAAGGTCAAATATACAAATCATGTTGTTAATTCTTGTGTAACTCTATCACTTCCAAATCCGTCACCTTGTCACCGTCGATACAGAAACGCAGCAAGGTCTGCACCGTCTGTATACCGTACTTGCCGGCGGCACCGGGGTTCAAGCAAAGCATGTTGTGCGGACGGTCGAAATGAACATTCAGTATGTGCGAATGTCCACTGACAAACAGCCCTACCGGCGACTGTTCTACGATACGTCTTACTTCGTGTGTAAGATAACCATGCTGGAAACCGATATGGGTCATCAGTACGTTCACATGCTCTATGCGGAACGCCTCCACATCACGAAGCAGGTACCGCACATCGCCATAATCGGCATTCCCGCGTACCGCCCGGAGCGGCTTGAACTCCCGCAGACGCAGCATCACCTCGATGGCACCAATATCGCCTGCGTGCCATATCTCATCCACGTCCTGAAAATGCTCGAAGATACGCTCGTCCAATAAACCGTGTGTGTCCGAAAGAAGGCCTATTCGTGTCATACTTCTGTATGTTTTAGTTGCAGGATTGCCAATGCGGCAAATAAGGTCGTCACCGTGAAGAAATAAACGATGTCCCGCAAGTCCATCACACCGGCAGAAAGGCTCTGCAAGTGATAGTTCAGCCCTAAAGGTGCCACGCGCGGAGAAATCAGGTCGAAGGCATAGAAGACCAGAAAACCGGCAATGAATGCCACAAGAAAGCACACTATCTGACTTTTGGCGATACTGGCAGCCCAGGTGCCGATGGCGGTCAGTGCCGCACTAACCAAAACAAGTCCTGTGAACGCGCAGATGAAAGCACCGCTGTCAATATTGCCCGCGGGTTCGGCAATATCACTCACCGCTGCCAAGTGAACCAGGCACGGCAGTTGTGCCAACAGCACAACGGTCCATGCAGCAAAGTACTTGCCAAGCACGATTCTTCCCAGTGACACGGGCTTGGTCAGCAGCAGTTCCCACGTGCCCGACAACCGCTCTTCGGCAAACAGTTGCATCGTGAGGGCGGGGCAAAGTAGCAACAGCAACCAGGGCGCAATGGCAAACAGACCGTCCACTTGGGCGTAACCCGAGTCAATGATGTTCCACTGACCGGGTACAACCCAAAGTAGCAGACTGATTGCCAGCAGGTACAACGCAATGGCGATGTACGCTATCGGCGTGGAGAAATAGTATGACAGTTGCCGTCTGTACATGGCGTGTTTAGTCTTTCTTCACCGGCGTTTTTGGGAAGAACATCCAGAAAGCAATGGCAACCACCAATGCGTAACCCGCAAAACTGTACCACGACAACTTCCAACCGTCCCATACTTGCATGAAGCCGGCTCCTTCGGGAAGAGAGTAAACAAAATGGTTGACAACGGCTTGAGCGGATAGTGTGCCCACGGTGGCACCAACGCCGTTGGTCATCATCATGAACAGACCCTGTGCGCTCGAACGCATGCCCGGATCCACTTCTTGGTCCACATACAAGGCACCGGAGATGTTGAAGAAATCGAAGGCAAAGCCATACACAATACAACTCAGTACGAAGAACAGTACGCCCGGCATGCCCGGATCACCCATGGCGAAGAATGCAAAGCGCAGTACCCACGCCAACATCGCCATCAGGATAACGTTCTTGATTCCGAACCGCTTCAGAAAGAATGGTATGAGTAGAATACATACCGCTTCGCACACCTGCGAGATGGAAATCAGCATGTTGCTGTGTTTCACGGCAAAAGTCTCCGCCCACTCGGGGTTGGCTCCGAAACTGGCAAGGAACGGATTGGCAAATCCGTTGGTTATCTGCAGGCTCACACCCAGGAACATACAGAAAATGAAGAAAAGAGCCATCTTTGGCTGCTTGAACAGGGCAAACGCTTTCAGCCCCAATGCATCCACCCAGTCGGTCTTACCCTCCACTTTCTTGATGTCGCAGTTGGGCAAACTGAGCGAGTAGGCTGCCAGAATAAGACTCAAACTGCCGCTCACAATGAACTGGTGTGCAGTCGATTGGAAACCCAGCAAATCCACCACCCACATCATCACAATAAAACCGACAGTGCCGAACACACGGATGGGTGGGAAATCTTTCACTGTATCATATCCGCCCTTCACAAGTGCGTTGAAAGCCACGGAATTGCTCAGTGCAATGGTCGGCATGAAGAACGCCACCGACAGGGCGTAGAGCGCAAACAGCGGCGCAAACAATACGCCATCGCCTGCCGTCACGCCGTACAATCCTGCGCCTGCCATAAACAGTCCGGCAAGGCAGTGGCAGAGTGACAGCACTTTCTGTGCCGGCATCCAACGGTCGGCAACGATGCCCATCAACGCGGGCATGAAGATACTGACAATACCCTGAATAGAGTAGAACACGCCGATATGTGTACCCATCCCATGAAGGGCAAGGTAGCGACTCATACACGTCAAGTACGATCCCCAAACGGCAAATTCGAGGAAATTCATGACAATGAGCTTGAATTTCAAGTTTTTCATAATATTGTGTTGTTTTCTTGTTGTCTTTATTCCGACATCTCGATATCTCGACATCTCGACATCTCTTTATTCCGATATTTCGCCATTCTCGGGGACTCAGAACTCACTGGTGAAGTGGAAACGGATATGCGTGTAGTCTTGTTGCGCCATGGACAGTACATATCCGCTGTCAGCAAGGAACACATCGCGACCCTCTTTGTCCAATGCCAGGTACTGCGCTTTACGTTTCTTGAACATCTCCATCTCCGCTCGGGTCTCGGGACTATCATCCGCAGGTTGTATCCAGCATGCCTTGTACAGCGAGATGGGCTCCCAGCGGCAAAGGGCCTGATATTCATGCTCCAAACGGTACTGGATGACTTCGAACTGCAGTTGCCCCACGGTGCCGATGATTTTGCGGCCGGTCAGTTGGTTGACAAACAGTTGCGCCACGCCTTCGTCCATCAGTTGGTTGATACCTTTGTCCAACTGTTTCTGCTTCATGGGGTCGGCGTTCTCGATGTACTTGAACATCTCCGGCGAGAAACTGGGCAGACCCTTGAAGTGCAGTTCCTCCCCGGCTGTCAGGGTGTCACCTATCTTGAAGTTGCCTGTGTCGGGCAGACCGATAATGTCGCCAGCAAACGCCTCATCCACAGTCTCTTTTTTCTGCGCCATAAAGCATGTAGGCGCCGAGAAACGCATCATCTGACCTTTGCGGATATGTTTGTAATACACATTGCGTTCGAACACGCCGGAACAGATCTTGAAGAAAGCGATACACGAACGATGGTTGGGGTCCATGTTGGCGTGAATCTTGAAGCAGAAACCCGTGAACTTCGGTTCCAACGGCTGCACTTGGCGCTCCACTGCCTCAATGGGTTGCGGCGACGGGGCGATCTGTACGAAGCACTCCAGCAGTTCTTTTACGCCGAAAGGGTTCAGCGCCGAGCCGAAGAACACAGGCGCCAGTTCACCCTGACGGTTCTCCCCTTTGTCGAAAGGCGAATAGGCGCCTTCAATCAGTTCCAAATCTTGACGCAGTTTGCCGGCATCCTTTTTACCCACCAGT
>CAMOMF010000167.1 GCA_946619625.1 uncultured Bacteroidales bacterium | reverse complement strand
TGGTTGTTCGCTTATATCATAATAATAACATAATAATATCATAATAATAACATAATAATATCATAATAATAACATAATAATATCATAATAATATCATAATGCTCCTTGCTGTTTGTGACTAAGGGACGGGGTCGTAACCGGCTCCTCCCCAAGGGTGACAACGCATGATCCGCTTGATGCCAAGCCATCCCCCTCGGAAGACCCCGTACTTCATGACCGCTTCGATCATGTACTGAGAGCACGTGGGTGTGTAGCGACATGCAGGGGGGAGAAGGGGCGAGATGCAAGCCCTATAAAAGTACACGGGCAGTAGTGCAACGTGGCGAAGAAACAATATAAATTTACTATTTGACAAACTATTTACGATTTGGTCATTTACGATTTACCATTTGGTCATTTACGATTTGACCATTTATTTTGTTATTTAATTATTTAACTATTTTCTTCGCTGCGATGGGAACGAGTTACGATTTGATAAGTTATACTATGCATTATTCGTTCCGGTGATGCGTTTTAGGGCTTTGGCGAACGCCCCGGATATTTTTGCCTGCGTCTGGACATCGGGTGCGATATAGTTGAACGCCAGTTGGAAGGAGCAGCTGTTTTGCGAGCAAAAATCCCTGAGGGGCTGTGCTTGCAGACGATAAGCCTCGCGCATGCGCCGACGCAACAAGTTGCGATCTACAGCATGCTTGAAGAGAGACTTGGGTGCCCAAACCAGCACTTTGGGTGGCTGAGGGGCGTTTTCCATCCGGCGGAAGGTGACCCTAAGGGGGTACACCACGAAGCGTTTCCCCTCTTTGTAGAGGGAAGCAATGCGCAGTTGCCCGCACAATTTCTCCGCTTTAGGAAAGGACGAGGACATCTTATTATCGGATTATCGGATTTTGCCTTTTGGAATTTCAGTCTTTTTGGATTGAGTCATTTATTTGCGTGTCCTGCTCGTTGTCGGGGTTCTCCTGTTCGGTTTCTTCCATCTGTGCGGCAAGGAACTTGTCAATAGCTCCGGTGATGGAGGGGTTCTCGGGAGTAGGAGCGGCAATATCGAGGCGCCATCCTTCCTCTTCGATGGCTTTCATGGTGGCTTTCCCGAAGCATGCCATGACCTTATTGCCTTGTTTTTGCGCGTAGTCGGGGTAGTTTTGCCTGAACGCACTTACCCCTGTTGGCGTAAACAACACGTACATGTCGTATTTTTCCATTTCTTCTTTCGTGTATGCCACAGTTTCTGTGCGGTAGCATACCATGGGTTTTATGCTAATTCCGTGTTGTGCCATCATGTTTATCACGTCGTCGTTGTGTACGTCCGCACAAGCCAACAGGTATCGTTCGTTGGGTCGTCGGTTCATGGCGGGTATCACGTCTTCAAATGTGTTGTTTGCGCCGAAGAACACCCTCCTTTTCCTATATTGTATGTATTTTTGCAGATAGTTCCCCACGGCTTCCGATATGCAGTAGTAGTGCATCTCCTCCTTGATCTGTATCCTCAGTTCACTCATCAGCCGGAAAAAGTGGTCTATCCCAGTCCTGCTGTTGAACAGAATCGCCGTGTACTCCTCGGGATGTATCCTTTGGTCTCTAAACTCTCTGGGCGTAATGCCAACTACGCGTATCAACTGCTTGAAGTCGAACTCCACGCCGTATGCTTCTTCCATTGCCTTGTACGGATTTCGTTCCCCTGCCGGCTTTGGTTGCGATACCATTATTTTCTTGATTTTCATCCTTTCCATACTATATTGTCTCTTTAGTTACTATCTTGATTGCCACCGCCGTTATGGCTAAAATTGGCACTATGTCCATTGTGATGCAGTAGATGGCGGTGTATATCCACCCCTTGGGTCCGTGAGCCAAGGCTTTGCCTTTGCTAACCATGCTGCTAATGGCGTATGCGGCGGCAATGATGGCGGTGGCTGCGTAGGTGGCTCCGGGAGTTGATATTCCGCCGTACAAGCCCATCAGGATGACTACGTACTCTGCCGCTGCCGCCCATGCTGCAGACTGGTGTTGCGCCAGGATGAGCGTTTGTTTTTCATCCTTCTGCACGAAGGCAAGTCCTGCGAGTGTGTCGATTGCCGTTTTGATTATCCCTACCACAGCTGCAGCCACCATAATCCTGCCGTAGGTAGGTGCATCCCATTTAGCCGTTCCGGTATATGTCCGGGCCAGCATGTAGGCTGCCATCGATACGACCCCGACGATGAATAGACGCATCACGCCCTGCGACATCGGGCTTGCCGGCATGTCCGGATGGAGGCCGCCGGCAGTAGATGGTTTGCCCCATGGGATGAACGTTTTCCAGTGGCTGACAGGCTGCATCGAGATGGCAGTACATGCCAAGATGAGCAGCGCGAGCATCACCCATGCCACCCATGGGGCAGACCATACAGACGATATGCGTTCGACTCCCTCCATATGACTATATTTTGGCGTGCTTGCGTGCGTTGGTGTCCCACAGGGGCATGTCGTGTATGGCGGGCAGGACATCATCGGGGCGGGTTACCACACGGAACATGTCGGCATGGAGCCTGCGCATCATGTTTTCCTGCATCATGTGATCAAGCAGCTGCACTAAGGGGTCGTAGTAGCCGCTTGGGTTCAGGATTACGATGGGCTTGGTGTGCAAGCCGAGTTGTTTGTCCACCAGGCATTCGAAGAGTTCGTCCATGGTGCCAATCCCTCCGGGTAATGCCACAAAAGCGTCACTGATTTGTTCAATTGTCTGCTTTCTTTCGGACATCGTTTTGGTCACTATCAACTCCTCGCAGTTTTGGTGGTGCCACCCTTGCTCAATCATAAACTCGGGGATCACCCCTATAAATCTCCCGCCTTTTTCCGCCATGGCATCCGCCATTTCACCCATGAGTCCCATGTTGCCGCCACCGAAAACCATACAGATATCATGCTCGGCAAAAATGTGTCCCAGTTGCCTTGCCACGGAGAAGAATTCGGGGCGTATTTTGGTTGAAGAAGCGCAATAAATTGCCACCTTTTTAACGTCAATCATATACTTTTTTACAAAAATCGACTGCAAAGTTACAATTTTTTTCTGATATATTTGGTAATTTCAAGAAAAAATCGTACCTTTGCACCCGATTTTGTTAAAAAAATACGATTTTTCTTGCGAATATCGCAAAAAAAACATATGCCAATGTTAGAAGTAAGACCAGTCAGGACGAAGAAAGAAAGGAAGACTTTTATACAGTTTGCGAACAAGCTGTATAAGGGGTGTCCTTACTATTGTCCGACACTGGACAGCGACGAACTGGCGACGTTCTCGGAGAAGAATCCTGTAATGGAGTTCAGCGAGTATGCGTTGTTCTTGGCATATCGTGGCGAAGAGGTGGTGGGTCGTATAGCCGGCATCATCAACCACAAGGCGAACGAGCATTGGCATAATCACCATGTACGGTTCGGGTGGTTTGATTTTATCGACGATTTTGCGGTGAGCAAGGCGTTGCTGGATGCGGTGAAGACATGGGGTAAAGCGCGTGGCATGCGGGAGATGAACGGTCCAGTCGGGTTCACGGATATGGACAAAGAGGGTTTGGTGATAGAGGGTTATGAGTATCTGGTGCCCATGGCGGTGCTGTATAACTATCCGTATTACGTCAAGCACTTTGAGGCATATGGTTTCCGCAAGGAGACCGATTGGCACGAGTTTCAGGTGTATGTGGATCAAATAGAGGTATTCCCCGAGCGCATCACCCGCGGTGCCCAGATTGTGGCTGACCGCTATAATTTGCATATCCACAAGGTGCATTCGGCGAAGGAGTTGCTGCACACCTTTGGCACAGAGTATTTTGATGTGCTGAGCGATGCGTACTCGGTGCTGTACAACTACCAACCGCTGACTCAGAAGCAGAAAGACTACTACAGCAAGATGTATTTCCCGCTGATCAATTTCGACTTTGTCAGCATAGTGTGTAACGAGAAAGAGGAGATAGTCGGTTTGGGTTTGGGGATGCCGGATATATCGAAACAGTTGCAGGAAGCCAATGGTTCCTTACTGCCTTTCCATTGGATATCATTGCTTCGGGCACTGCGGTCGAAACATATTGATGTGTTCAACACGTTGCTGATAGCGGTTCGTCCCGATTATCAGGACAAGGGAGTGCCGAGCATGATTTTTGCGGAGCAGTTTCCATACTACAAACAATATGGTGTCAAGATTCTGGAGACCACGTCGATTTTGGAGACCAACACCAAGAATATCGCCAACTTCACGGTTTTTCCGCACAAGCAGCATCGCACGCGCAGGGCATATATAAAGGAGATATAATCGTATCATTGCATACATTGGACCCGTAGCTTAGTTGTATAGAGCGTCAGATTCCGGTTCTGAAGGTCGAGGGTTAGAGTCCCTCCGGGTTCACTTTTAGGTCCTTATCGGGTGCCGGTAAGGACCATTTTTTGTAAATTCCCCATTTTTGGGTATTGCATATATGAAAAAAAAGCAGTAATTTTGCAGTCGATTTGGGAAGAACTAATCCCTTTAGTGATTTTATTGTGTTATGAATCAAACAAGTACACTTCGTGTCGCGCTGGTTGGTTCCCGTGGAAGCGGGAAGAGTGCCCTGTGCGAGCGCCTCAACGCGTTGGGAAACCGTTCAGAGGGCAGGCTCTACTTCTCCGAATACCATACGTTGGAAGAGTTGCGTAGTGCCGAATACGATGTGATTGTTCAGGTGGTAGATGCGACGGATTTGGAGACAAGTCTGTCGCTCACCCCCCGCCTGATAGATGCACACCAGCATTTGGTAATAGCCATAAATAGGTATGATTTGCTGCTGGAGACCGACCATTGGCTGGACTACGAACGCCTTTCCACGATGATAGGTGTGCCCATCGCGGTGGTGAGCAGTAAGACCGGCAAAGGTCTTGATGCGGTTATACGGAACATTATTGAGACGCAGCAACGCGAGACGCTTCACTCGGACGAACACCCTATATATAAAGGTTGGGAGCAGCAGGATGAAGATGCCTATTCGGGCTATATTCACGGTGCACTGACCGAGACGCTGCATCACTCGCCCCATGACGACAAGAAGACTCGTCTGGAGAAAATAGACCGTGTACTGACCAACAAATGGACGGGGTTCCCCATACTGGGACTGGTGCTGTTCTGCGTGTTTGAATGTACGTTTGCTTTGGGTGGTCCCATACAGGATTGGTTTCAGCAGGGCATTGATGCACTGTACGCCATTACGGTGGCACACATGCAGGCGGGGTGGTTTACCAGTTTGTTGGGTGATGGTATCATTTTGGGCGTGGGTACACTGCTGACGGCACTGCCGAACATCATTATCCTGTTCTTTTTCCTCTCTCTGATGGAGGACACCGGTTATATGGCGCGCATTGCGTACCTGATGGACGATGTGATGCACCTGGTGGGTCTGCACGGCCGCTCCGCCATTCCGTTGCTTATGGGCTTTGACTGCAACGTGCCGGCTATTATTGCCGCGAAAGATATTATAGACAAGAAAGACCGAACGCTGACCATGCTCATGGTACCGTTCATGTCATGTTCTGCACGACTGCCGGTGTATATCCTGTTTATCTCGATGTTCTTCCAGAAATACAAAGGCCTGGTGCTGTTGTCGCTGTACCTGTTGGGTATCGTACTGAGTTTCTGCTTTGCGGGCATACTGAAACATACGCCGTGGTTCCGTAAACCTGCGGACCCGAAGGTAAACGAGTTGCCGGATATACGTTTCCCCAAGTGGGGCAGTATATTGCGTCATATATGGTACCGTGTGGCGGATTTTCTGAAGAAGATCTCCACCGTAGTGCTCTGCGCGTCGGTTGTTATTTGGGCTTTGGAGTTTTTCCCTGCGCACGATTTGGCTCATATCGAGACTTCATGGCTGGCGTCCATTGGTCATTTTCTGGAACCTGTCATGGCACCTCTGGGCTTTGACTGGAAAATGTCGGTTTGTCTGCTGACCGGTGTCCCCGCCAAGGAAGCGATTGCCGCCACCTTCGCCATTCTGTTCGGCGGAGACGTCGCTACCATGGCATTCACTCCCCTTACGGCATACACGTTCCTCGTGTTCACCTTGTTGTATTTCCCTTGCGTGGCTACCGTCAGCACGTTGCGCCGCGAGACGAATGCAGGATGGGCAACGCTGTCTGTAGTGAACTCACTGGTAATCGCATGGGTGACGGCGTTTGTAATATATAATGTAGGTAGTCTGTTTCTCTGAAACTATGTTTTGGAACATTCTTGCCATATTAGCCGTACTGGCTGCCTGTGCAGGGTTGGTTTATTCCATTCGCAAGCAGCAAAAAAACAATCGTTGCGACGGTTGCTCCCTTAAAGAGAGTTGTCGTCGCAACGCAAAAGAATGCAGTCTCAGATAGACCTTAATACATTTCTGAATATTCCTTTTACTTACGCTTTTACGCGCTCGCAGTAACTACCGTCGCGGGTGTCAATACGAATCAGTTCGCCCTCATTGATGAAGAGCGGAACGCGTACTTCCGCACCGGTCTCCAAGGTAGCCGGTTTCAGTGTGTTGGTGGCGGTATCGCCTTTCAATCCGGGCTCGGTGTATTGTACCAACAAATCCACTTTAGTAGGCAACTCGGCAAAAAGAATGGTATCGGTGGAGGCGTCAGAAACAACATCCACGGTCATACCCTCCTTGAGGAACGCAACTCCTTCAATCAAATCGTGCGCGATGGGTACTTGCTCGAAAGTCTCATTGTTCATGAAGATGTAGTCCTCACCCTCCTGATAAAGATACTGATATGGGCGACGCTCTACGCGGACATCCTCCAGTTTCTCACCAATGTTGAAGCGGCGTTCGAGCACACGACCATCTACCACATCCTTAAACTTCACACGCATGATAGTGTTGCCTTTTCCGGGCTTTACGTGTAGGAACTCAATTACAAAATACAGACGGCCGTCCATGCGGATGCATACGCCGTTTTTTACGTCTTGGCTGTTAATCATATCGTTTTTATAATTACAATTTATCCGAAATCGAGTGCAAAGGTACTATTTTTTCCTTGAATATGCAAATTTATGATGAAATAATTGCATTTTTTTGCACTTTTCTGCCAAAAAATTTGTCTATTTCGTATAAAATGAGTACCTTTGCAGTCCAATTTGAAGTAATTTTAGGAAATAAATTAGTTAAATATGGATTTTCATTTTGACCTGTTCCAGATCTTGAGTGCGTTCATCGTGCTCTTTGCTGTAGTGGACCCATTGGGCTCGATTCCTATTATTCTGAATCTTGAGCAAAAGGGTATCAAGATCAGTCCCATGAAAGTGACCCTATGGTCGCTGGGTCTGATGCTCATTTTCTTTTTTCTGGGCGATTGGGTGCTGCAATTTTTCGGTGTGGACATCCGTTCGTTTGCCGTTGCGGGTTCAATTATCTTGTTCCTGATGGCACTCGAGATGCTGCTCGACATTGAGATTTTCAAGAACAACGGACCCTCCGAAGCGGGTTCTATCGTGCCGCTGGCGTTTCCACTGTATGCAGGACCAGCCGTGTTCACCACGCTGCTGACCATACGGGCTGAGTACAACACCCTCAGCATACTTGTCGCCATGATTATGAATCTATGCATAGTCTATTTGGTGCTCCACTCCACTGAGTTAATCCGCCGGACGTTGGGAGAGACCAGTATCTACATTATCCGTAAGTTCTTCAGTATCATCCTGATGGCGATTGCGGTGAAAGTGTTCTCGGAGAACCTCGATGCTCTGCTTGCACACTAACCCTTTCCCCTCATCATGTTCAACGGACACCCCATGAAGCAGAGTGATTTTCGTGCATTAAGAAGAGAAGAAAAGCGCAAGGCGTATGAGCGCAAAAAGGCGCGTCTGCAGGCCTTGCGGGCGAAGGCACTGGAGGAGAAACAGAAAAAGTCCGAAGAGACCAAACAGGACACCACTGCCATGGGCTTTCTACCACCGGACACCTTCGTCGGGCGCTTCGAGTTTGTCCACCGAGGAGGTATCGTTTATGTGGACAGCAAACTGCTGAAAGACAATATCATTATCCCCGCCGACTACATGCACGATGCGCAGGAGGGCGACAAAGTGGTTGTACGGCTGTTCCACCATGGTTCCAAACACCACATGCCCGAAGGGTCGGTGATAGATATACTCGGTCAGGACGGTGACAACAATGCCGAAATGAATGGTATCCTGGTAGAGTACGGTCTGCCTTACAGCTACCCCGATGTGGAGGTGAACGCCTCCGAACAGATTACCGATGACGAGATCCGCCGGCGCAGAGACATGCGCGACACTTTCACGTTTACCATTGACCCCGCCGATGCCAAGGATTTCGATGATGCCCTGTCTTTCCGCTCGTTGGGCGAGGGCAAGTACGAAGTGGGGGTGCATATTGCCGATGTCACCCACTATGTCAAGCCCGACACGGCGGTGAACGATGAGGCGTACAGCCGCGGCACATCTGTCTATCTGGTGGACCGCACCATCCCTATGTTGCCGGAGATTCTGTCCAACAACATCTGCTCGCTCCGCCCAAACGAGGACAAACTGACGTTCTCCGTGGTCTTTGAAATAGACGACAAAGCGCATGTGCTCAAGTACAAGATTTGCCCCACGGTCATCCGCTCCGATTTCCGTCTCAGTTACGATGAAGCGCAAGAGATTCTTGACACGGTGGACGCTACCGATACGCCCACGGACCAGCCCCTGGCAGAAGCACTCGGCACCCTTAACAAGCTGGCACGTATCCTGCGCAGAAGGCGTATGGACGCAGGAGCCGTCTCTTTTGAACGCGATGAGGTCAAGTTCGACTTGGACGACAAAGGACATCCGCTTGCTATTCACCTCAAGCATGCCACAGAAGCGAACTTCCTTATCGAGGAGTTTATGCTGCTCGCCAACCGCACGGTGGCAACGCATGTGGGCAAAGAACTGAAGAAGACGTTTGTATATCGCGTACACGACGTGCCTGACCCGATTAAAATGGAACGGATTGAAAACCTTGCCAAAAGCCTCAAGTTCCCGCATGCGTCCACTCTTGCCAAGATGCTTTCGAAAGCGCAGGACCGACCCGAAAAGGAACTGCTGGAACAACTTGCCATCCGTGCCATGGCAAAGGCCGTCTATTCGACCGACAATATCGGGCACTACGGACTCGCTTTCCCTTACTATACACACTTCACTTCTCCTATTCGCCGGTATCCCGATATCATGGTTCACCGACTGCTCAAACAGTACTTGGGGATAGAAACTTTATCGCTACCTGGTGAGGAGACCTTCGAACTGTCTTGCAAGCATTGTTCCAACCGCGAGCAACTTGCAGCATCCGCCGAACGTGCAAGCGTCAAATACAAACAGGTCGAGTTTATGCAAGACTCGGTAGGCAAACAATTCTCCGCTATTATCTCCGGAGTCACCGAGTGGGGACTCTACGTTGAGGTGGTGGAAAACCAATGCGAAGGACTCATTCCCATCCGCAACCTTCGCCCCGAGGACTACTACTCTTTCGAGGAAGACAGTTTCTGCCTGCGGGGACGTACCCACGACCGCGTTTTCCGACTTGGAGACAGGTTGCAGGTACAATTGGAGCGAGCCGACCTGTCCCGCAAGCAACTGGATTTCAACCTTGTCTAACCATTCTTGTACGCCACCGTATGCAACTACATGAACTTTGCGAGTCTATTCGCGCCACTATTCAGGCAGATTTCGACGACACGTACCGTGTGACGGCGGAAATCAGTGCTCTCACCGCCAAACCCGGGGGACACTGTTTCATGGAACTGATTGAGAAACGGCAAGCGCAAGGTCAGGCCGTGTACGGTCGCTCCGCCTCGGACATCATCGCCAAGGTGCGCGCCACGTGTTGGGCGAATATATGGAGTGTGCTTTCCGCTTATTTTCTGGACGCAACAGGCATGCCGCTGCAGGTGGGCATGCAGGTGGAGGTGGACGTCCATGTGGACTATCATCCTGTTTACGGCTTGTCGTTAGAAGTGGTGGGTATTCATCCCGAGTTCACCCTTGGGGGGCTGATGCGTCAACGGCGCGAGACGATTGCCCGACTGCAAAAAGAGGGGATGATGGAACTGCAACCCGCCCTCCGTCTGCCCACTTTGGTTCGACGGATAGCCGTCATCAGTTCGGGCAACGCTGCCGGATATCAGGACTTCACCGACCAGTTACGGCAGAGCGGCTTCGCGTTCTACACCCGTCTGTTCCCCGCTGTCATGCAGGGCGAAACGGCGGCGGACAGCATTATGGCTGCCCTCGAACAGGTCTTTGCCGGACAACAGGTCTTCGACATGGTAGTAATCATCCGCGGCGGTGGTGCCAACACCGACCTCACCTGCTTCGACGACTACGAATTGTGTTCTTTCTGCGCGCAGTTCCCCATTCCTGTCCTGTCCGGCATCGGGCACACGCGCGATGTCAGTGTACTGGACATGGTATGTTTTCAAGCCGTCAAGACGCCCACCGCTGCCGCCGAATGGCTCATCGCACGTATGCAGGCGCAATACGACCGCTTGACCCAACTTGCCAACATGCTGCAGTTGCAGTTCACCCGTGCTCTCAGCGAGGAAAGACACCGCCTGGACTTGCTTGAAAAAACCATCGAACTGCACTCCCCCGAAGCCATTTACCGCAAGGGCTATTCGCTCATTCTGAAAGACGGTTCCCCCGTCCGCTCTGTCACCCAACTGGCTCCCCATGACCCCATAGATCTGGTCTTCATCGACGGCTCCCTCCCAGCGCAAGTCACCACCCCAAACAACTAACGAACCCTAAAGAGAAAGAAAAAAACACTTTTTTGCATTTTTTCTTGCATATGTCAGAAAAAAGCAGTAATTTTGCAGTCTGAAAGGTTGAAAAGG
>CAMOMF010000166.1 GCA_946619625.1 uncultured Bacteroidales bacterium | reverse complement strand
TCAAAGGTTACCTCGATCTGAGGCACGCCTCTAGGTGCAGGCATGATGCCGTCCAGGTGGAATACTCCGATGGACTTGTTGTCCTTTGCCATAGGACGCTCTCCCTGAAGCACGTTCACTTCTACTGAAGGCTGGTTGTCAGATGCAGTAGAGAAGATCTGGCTCTTGCGGGTAGGGATGGTGGTGTTGGCCTCGATGAGCTTTGTGAAAACACCGCCGTAGGTTTCGATACCGAGGCTCAGAGGAGTTACATCGAGCAGAAGCACGTCCTTTACATCTCCTGCAAGAACTCCGCCCTGGATGGAAGCGCCGATGGCTACAACCTCGTCAGGATTTACGCTCTTGTTAGGCTCCTTTCCGAAGAAGTCCTTTACCATCTGCTGGACCTTTGGAATACGGGTAGAACCACCTACCAGAAGGACCTCATTGATGTCTGAAGCGCTCAGGTGAGCATCTGAGAGGGCCTTGCGGCAAGGCTCGATGCACTTCTGGAACAGGCTGTCTGCCAGAGCCTCGAACTTAGCCCTTGTAAGAGTCTTTACAAAGTGCTGAGGAACACCGTCTATAGGCATGATGTAAGGCAGGTTGATCTCAGTGGTAGTCTGGCTGGAAAGCTCGATCTTTGCTTTCTCGGCAGCTTCCTTCAGTCTCTGAAGAGCCATAGGATCCTTGCTCAGGTCAGCTCCGCTGTGGTCGTTCTTGAATTCCTGAACCATCCAGTCTATGATGACATGGTCAAAGTCGTCACCTCCCAGGTGGGTATCACCGGCAGTGGCTTTCACCTCGAAGACGCCGTCACCCAGTTCCAGAACGGATACATCGTGCGTACCGCCACCGCAGTCGAACACTACGATCTTCATATCCTTGTTAGCTTTGTCAAGGCCATATGCAAGTGCAGCAGCCGTCGGCTCGTTCACGATACGGCGTACGGTCAGACCGGCAATCTCACCGGCTTCTTTCGTTGCCTGACGTTGTGAGTCGTTGAAGTAAGCGGGCACCGTGATGACAGCTTCGGTTACTTCCTGACCCAGATAGTCTTCCGCCGTCTTCTTCATTTTCTGCAGGATGATGGCAGAAATCTCTTGCGGCGTGTAGAGCCGTCCGTCGATATCTACACGGGCGGTGTTGTTGTCGCCACGAGCCACCTTGTAGGGCACGCGGGCGATTTCGTTCGACAAGCGGTCATAACTCTCGCCCATGAAACGCTTGATTGAGAACACGGTCTTGGTAGGGTTAGTGATGGCTTGACGCTTGGCAGGGTCACCCACTTTGCGCTCTCCGCCCTCTACAAAGCCCACTACAGACGGTGTGGTACGTTTGCCTTCCGAGTTGGCAATAACTACAGGCTCATTGCCTTCCATAACTGCGACGCAGGAATTAGTTGTTCCCAGGTCAATACCAATAATCTTTGACATAATATTCAGTGTTTTAAATTTTACAATGTTAATATTAGGCGAATCGGACTAATAGGACCAACAGGACTTATAGTACCAATAGGCTCGCAAATAGTATGTCAAAGGTTATGCCAAAGTGCGCCGTGTCAGTTTTGTCTGCCAAATTGGCAGGAAAAAGGGGAGAACTTGCGTCCTCCCCTGACATTAAAAGCAATTTTTAGAAGTGCCTTTAGCCCTGATTACTCAGCAACCGTTCCAAGAACCGTGTAAGCAACGCCGTTCTTGATGATCAGAACCTGACCGTTGCGGATAACTTTCTGAGCCTTAACAGCACCCTCTACGTTGTTGATTGCACTACCCAAAGCGAGGGTACAGAGGGTAACATCGTTGTATGTAACGGGGTCTTTGCCTTCTTCAGTAATGGTCTCGCCTTTAGCTACGATAGGCAGGTCAGCGGTCAGATCGCTAACGAAGACGATAGCAGCTGCAGAAATCTTGGAGCCAGCAGCGCCAACGAGGTAGTGGCAGCCCGCATATGCATTGAACGCAATAGCGGAAACACCGTTCTGCTTGTAGGTTCTCCAAGCAATACCAGAAGTGAGGGTATCATTGAAGTAGTCTTCTACCCAACCAATCGAGTTGAAACCGGTGGAAGCAGCGAGGTTATCAGCGGTGAGATAGTTGTACTCTGCGTCACCGGTGAGAGTGTACTGGAGAAGACCATTCTGGCCCAGAGGAGTAACAGTGTCAGGAGCATAAGTCATCATACCGAAGCTGTAGCCGAGTGCCGTGCCGTTCTCGAATACGAAATACTGCTTGTTGGAAGAAGCCTTGTGAAGAACTACGATATAGCCATTAGTCTTGGCATCAATCTGCCAGAGAGCACCTTCTGTAGGAACCAAGAGGCTGGTAGCCGGAGCCTTACCATCAACGTCTTTCGGGTTGTCGTTACCCTGGATAGCTTGAGCCATGTTAATCTCGGTGGTGCCAATTTGCACTTTCTTGTGAGCACCATTAGGCTGGGTAGCACTTACAACAGCCATCTTGGTGGCGAAAGGAAGGATTACATCCATAGCAGTACCTTCATAGAATTTGGTCTGAGCAGCGATTTGCGGACCATCAGCAGACTTGCCAGCAACGATTTCGAAAGTTGAAGCCTTGGCAGAGTCAAGAGCGCAAACTTCGATAGTTTGAGCGGACAGAGTTACAGAAGCTACGAGAGCTGCTGCAAAAAAGAAAAATTTCTTCATAATTGTTTTTGTTAATTAGTTAATAATGTTGAGTTGTTATTTGTTGGGGAAGGGTGCGGACACCCTTCCCGCACTATTTTATTGTTTTTGACCTACGAAAGTGAAGGTGTAGATGTTTTTGAAACGACCTACTTGTTCTTCCACAGAATACTGCATCTCAATGTTGCCGTCCTTGTAGACGCGTCCGGAGAAACGTGTCCCGAACTCACCGGCAGCCGCGTTGTTGTAGAACACGTACTCGTGGTCAGAGTGTGCCACATTGGCGATTCCTTGGCGATTAATGGCAGGATTTTCACAAGAGGCAGCGATCGAGGCGAGATGAGCGTCCTCGGTGGCAGCGAAGACCACCGTACCTTCCCCCGAGACAACATCCTCGTTCAGAGTACGCGTCCAGGTGCCCACATAAGTGCCCGCTATTCCCTCAGAAGCGGTCTTGTCGAACTTGATACTCTCATGCTGATTGCATGCTGCAAGGCAGACTACTGCAAACAGTATAGTTAATATTTTCTTCATAGTAATATACAAATTATTCATTTACCAATTGTTCATTAATAACCGAGGTTCTGGTCGGCGGTAGTCAAAGCATCGTTGGCATTGATTTCAGCCTGCGGAATAGGACGGTAGAGTTTGGCATTCGCGCCATCGTCGGACATATCCACCAAAGCACTAACTTTGGAATTGAACTCGATATTGTAGCGAACCAACTGCTTGGTACGGCGAAGGTCCATCCAGCGCTCGTTCTCGGCATACAGTTCGCGACCGCGCTCGTCCAGGATATAGTCGATACCCTTATGGAATTCGTCCTCAAACCCGGCGGAAACGGTATAGTTGGCAGCATACTCGTTGATGGTCTTTGCAGGCAGTCCGGCACGGTTACGCACGTTGTTCAGGTATCCTTCAGCCTGACCTGTCTGCCCAAGCATGTAAGCAGCCTCAGCGGCTACGAGCACGATGTCACTCTTGTGCAGAAGAATGATATCACGGTAGTCATTGGTTGTGTTGGTACCGTCAATGAACCCGGAGGTAGCGTCGTCCCACTTGCGTACGCAGGGGAACTTGTTCAGGGCGTTGGAGCCTTCCAAAGCGTCCTCATACGTCTGCGTCATATCCACAGAAATCGTGCCGTCCTCTGCCATCTTGTAGGTAACAATATTGGTGTTGGCAGCGTCACAAATCTTGAAGGCATTGGGTTGGTTGTCCCACGCACCCTTCACCATTTGTTCCTGGTGCGCAGTCATCCATGCGCGAATCTCAGCATCCGATATATAGTAGGGGAAATATTTCCAGCGGATACCTTGTGTAGCCGTGTCATTGGAGTTGTAGTAAGCATAATAGCCTTCGGCACCCCACTTGTCTGCATTGTTGGCGTTGTAGTAAGTGGTCATAAAGGTCGCTTCGTAACGAAGGTCACCTTTGTCCCACAACTTGGCAGCCTTGGTGGTCATACACATCTCTGAGTTCACATATTTCTGTCCCAGCGAAGGCGAGCCGTAGTAGTGACCGTAGGTGTTCTGCAGTCCGTGACCGCCTTCCTGTGCTACACCCGGGTAGCCGGCACGGTCGTACTGAACGGAGAACAGCACTTCAGCACCGTTGTCCGCCTTGGTGGCATGCCACTTGTCGGCAAAAGTCTCAGAAAGAACATCGTCCGCACCAGCCTGTTTGGCATAGTTCAACGCCTCGGTGAAATACTGTGTATCGTTGACAGTGTAAGTACCCTTGGCAATATCGTTGTAGGTGACGCCCAGGTCCCAACCGGCAGCCAGACATACCTTGGCAAGGAGGGCATAACATGCGTCCTTGGTGGCGTGACCATCGTGGTTGTAGGTAGCACCCATCTTGTCGTCTGCAATCGCCTCCTTCAGGTCATTAACCAGATTGGCGTAGAGTTCAGACAACTCACACAGTGGATACTTGGTCTCCGCATTGTTGATATACTCTGCGCTATAGGGTACACGACCGAACTGCTGTGACAGGATATAGTAGCAATACGAGCGCACGAACCGCATTTCGGGGGTGTATTGCGTACGATTCTTGTCGTAGAAAATGCAGGCGTTCGCCATGTTGATACATGCGTACAGGTCGGAATAGAACGACTTGATGTCAGAGGTCTCCGGTGTCAGCGAGTAGTCGTGGAAAACGGATGTCTTGCCACGGGAAGGGATATACAGGTCCGTTCCGTACTGATATACGTTCGTGCGTGAAACAATAGGTTTCATGAGCGAGTACGCGTACACGCCCAAGGAGGTGGCATCGCCGTTGAAGTACTGCTCTGCCGTCTGACCACCTGCGGACTTGTTTTCCGGCTCCAGGTAGTTTTTGCAACTTGTCAGAATAAGTGAACCAACAAGTGTCACTCCTAATATATAAATATATTTCTTCATAGCAATTTACTAATTTTCAAATTTACAAATTTACATATTGACAGATTAGAACTTGAGGTTAAAACCGATTTGCGTGTTAATGGTAGCCGGAGCATCGTTCTTCAGCTGTGCACTTGCCCACTCAGGGTCGAAGCCCTGGTAAGATGTGAAGCAGAACGGATTGGTAACGGTGCAGTACAGACGCAGTTTCTGGATGTGCAACTTCTGCAGAATGGGTTTCTGGAAGTTGTAAGCAAGGGTGATGTTCTTCACCTTGAGGTAACTTGCGTCGACGATGTTCTTGGCATTATCGAGCCACTGAGGGGAGTTGGTACCGCTTGCCGAGCCAGCGTTGGACGGGAAGGGGAACTTGCCGTAGTGTGTGGTCTCCTGATAAACAGGGTTGATATAGGTACCGTCGGGGTTCACGCCGTCGCAGTCGATAATCGTACCTGCGGGGATGTAGTAGTCCATGGCAATCTTCTGACGGCCACGGTCAGCGTAGTTCAGATACTCGCTGTAGAAGTTGGAGTATGCTTTCTGTCCCCACTTGCCGTACAGCGTGAAGGCGAACTCAATACCTTTCCACATAAGGGTGGAGGTGAGCGAGCCGGTCAGTTTGGGATTGGCAGACCATATTTTCTTATCCTCGTCGGTGAATTTGCCGTCACCGTTTACATCGTCAATGATCGGGTTGCCCTCCACCAAGCCGTAGCACTTGTAGTAGTAGTCCGACTGGCGAACGGATGTACCCGGAGTGAAGCCATTGGCAGTTGCCACTTCGGTGTTGGGAACAACCATGTCGTCGTTGGTAACAATACCCGTCCAGTCGTAACCGTAGATATTGTTCACCGAGTGTCCGATGAACAGACCATTCGTGGCAGTGCTACCCGGTTTGTCAGTACCCGAACCGTTGATCTCCAGTACCTCGTTGTGGTTGTGAGCGAGGGTGAAACTGGTCTCCCAGTACCAACCGTTCTTGTCGATATTGACAGTCTTCAAGCCGAACTCGACACCGCGGTTCAGTACCGAGCCTACGTTGGTAACCAATGTACCGCCACCTGCTACGAGGGGCAACTCTTTCGGATAGAGCAGGTCGTGAGACACTTTGTTATAGAAATCAAACGTACCCGTGATGCGGTCGCGCAGGAAACCGAAGTCCACACCTGCGTTCCATTCGTTCGAGGTCTCCCATTTCAGGTTGCTGTCAATGATCTTGTTCGGATAGAAGCCCGGGAAATAAACCAGACCAAACGGATAGTAAACCGGACCGGCTACAGTCTGCTGAGTATCGTAGTTGCCGATACCTGAGTTGTTACCCGTTACACCGTAACTCAAACGCCATTTCAGGTTCGTCAGCCATTCGGCTTGCTGAAGCCACTCTTCCTCCGACATACGCCATGCTACGGCTACTGAGGGGAAGAAACCCCACTTGTGACCCGTGGCAAACTTGCTCGATCCATCACCACGGACCGTTCCCGTAATCATGTACTTGCCATCGTAGGTGTAGTTGGCACGCAACGCGGCAGACATCATCGAACTCTCGCTGTAAGACGAAGGAGCCGAGTTCTCTGCGTCATACGTACCCGAACCCTGGTTGTACCAAAGGGTTCCGTCAATCACACCCGTAAACTGGGTCATGCCTTTCTCCGTGCGACCACCCATCATCGAGTACAACGCCATGATGTTCAGGTGATGCTTGTCGGCAAAAGTGCCGTCGTACGTGATAGTATTATCCCACGTGTACGAAAAATTAGTATAGTTGGTCTTCTGCGAGATATTGGTCTCGTTGTCAATGATAGTGTCGTCAAACTGTCCCAAACGATAGCTGCTGTAAGTAGGAGCAAACAACGACTTGATCTGAAGGCCCTTCACCGGAGTAATCTGCAGATACACGTTACCCAAACCTCTCCAGGTCTCTTTCTGCTTCGTCTGGTTCATCAGTCTCAACAGCGGGTTAGGCTCATCCGAGAACTGATAACTGGAACTCGAACCCATAGCTTGATAGTTACCCGGCTTCTCGTTCAACTCGCCCTCAGCATTATAGGGCTGCATGAACGGGTTCATACGGAACGCAAACTTCACAGCGTCGTCGTTGCCGTATGTGTTGCCCATGTACGACAGGTTCAGGTTCAAACCGGCCTGCACGTATTGGTTGATGTTAGCGTCAATAGATCCCTTGATATTGATACGGCGCTGTTCGTCGCCCACATAGATACCTTTTTCCTGGTTGTAACCAACGCCGAAGTGGTAAGCCACGTGCTCGGAAGAACCGTTCACCGAGACGTAGTGGTTCTGCTGCATACCGTTGCGGGTAACCATACCCGGCCAGTTCCAAGCGTGCATGCCCAGCGGGTCGTTGCCGCTCATAATCTGCTTGAGACGGCTGGCTTGGTTCTCATCGTTCCAGAGTGCCATCTGCTCGTAGGTACCCATTTGGTACGAAGGCGAGCCGTTCACTGCATTGGCAAGACCGCCGGAGTAGGTCAGGAACTTCGAAAAACGGTAGTTGTAGAACTCCTGACCGGTCATGAAGTTGTTCATACGGACAGGGTTGGCAAAACCGTAATAGAAATCATAGCTGATAGTAGGACGAGCCTCTTTTCTGCCGGAGTTGGAACCATTCTTGGTGGTAACCATAATCACACCGGCGGTTGCGCGGCTACCGTAGATAGCAGTGGAAGACGCGTCTTTGAGTACATCGATACGGCTGATGTCGGCAGGATTGAGGAAATCGATGTCGTCGCAAATGATTCCATCGACTACGTAGATAGGCTTGGTGTCCGAGTTGGTGGAGGATTTACCACGTATCTCTACGTCGAAACCGCCGCCTACACGACCCGTTGACTGGGTGATGTTCACACCGGCCACGGCACCCTGCAGCGCCTCTACTACGCCCGAAGTACCTCGCGAGGTGATGGCCTCCGTACCCACTGAGGAGACAGAGCCGGTCAAGTCGTTTTTCTTCATCTGACCGTAACCTACCACCACTACTTCTTCCAACGTCTCCGTGTCCTCCGACAGGGTGATGTTAATAGAAGTCTGGTTGCCTACAGTTACTTCCTGCGAGGTGTAGCCCACGTACGAGAAGACCAGCACGTCAGCGGCTTTCAGTCCCGGCATGGTGTAATTACCGTCAAAATCAGTAATCGTTCCCGTTGTGGAACCTTTCACCTGGATACTAACGCCGATAAGTGGTTCGCCAGTCTGGTCAATAACCTGACCGGTTACCGTTTTCTGGGCGAAAGCCAAAAGACAAACGGCACTCATTACAAGCGTCAGGAGTGTCTTTCTGAAAAAGGTAGTTGTGTTGTTCATTTTGTGTGTTGTTAGTTTGTATTACGTTGTTGATTATTGCGTTCTTCCGAATGCGGGTGCAAAGTTACTGCTTTTTGCGCGTACGAATGTGGAAAAATCGACTTTATATGTGTAAAAATTGACGCGCCCCCACAAAAATGATAAGTTTACCCCCCATTTTTGTTGCAATCAGGTACTTTTCACCCCCGTCTTTGAGCCGGAACTTCTTTTTCAGGTCATCGGGGCTCATGGGATAATTGCGGCAGATGATGTTGGCTTGCCGGAGGTTTTTGAGTTCGTCCTTTTCCGCCACATGCACCCGGAAGACCCGTCCCGGGAGGAGGTCGGTTCCGCCATCCTCAGGTGCAAAAAAGGTTAAACGTTTTTCTAACGGGGTGCTTACCCTCTCCATACCCCCTGCACACACGTTGATAGTTTCAGACACGTTGTTCTCTGCACAGCAGTTGCCAGTCATCGGCAAAATGTACAGGTGTGAATTGGCGTCCAATGGTTGCAGTCCATACCGCAGCCCGAACAGGTTGTAGCCGCCGGCTTTCTGTATCGCCGCATTCGGCAAGACCAAAAGGAGTTCTCCGCCGGTAGATTTAGTAGTAGGGCCAGTTCCACTTGACATCTTATTGTCCCGAGCCAGATCCTCTGTTCTTCGGAACACAAAGGGCGCTTCGTCTGTTTCCAAGTTCCGGCATACGATGAGAGGGTCAAGGCTGTTTCTGCCGTCTTGCAGTAACAAGAGCAGCTCTTTCACTTCGTTCCTGACCGCCACGACGTGCACTTCTGCCGCTCCGCCCAAAGCGCGCACCGCCTCGGTAATATCCAGCATGGGGGACAATTTCAGCAGAATCGTCCTCGCATGCGTGCGTAGTAAAGAAAGGAGTTGAATCGCATCGGGAGTACAATCCTGCAAACGGAAAACCTTTCCGCCACTTTTGTCCCTCCGTGCCGGGTCCAGAAAAATAACCGTGTCGGCAGGGTCATTTGTATGACTACCCAACCACTCTTCCGCTTTGGCATGGCAGACCCGGACGGACTTGCCCGTAAGGTGGAAATTATGCTCTGCCAACCGGCACAATTCTTCTTGTTGCTCTACGTAATACGTCTCCCGGAACAGTGCACTCAGATAGTAGGTGTCCACTCCCATCCCACCGGTCAGGTCAATCAATTCCCCGATTAAAGCGGTACTTTCCGGATTGCTGATTGGAACAGAACATTCCGGATTGCTAATTGGAATACTATTTTCGGGCTCTTTGTATGGAAGCGTATTTTCGGGTTTCACCCTTGCCAGGGAGAGCACCTTTTTTTTGTACTTCGCCGTCACTTCCGATGAGCATTGCTCCACACTGAGCCTGGCAGGCCAAAGCCATCCCTCAAAAGCCGCTAACTCCGGCAATTTGTGTTCTGCGCGCTGTAAGCCTTCTACCTGTTGCAAGACAAAGGAAGCGTCCATTTCCGGATACTTCCTCATACGCAACGCCAATTCAGTGACATCGGCGTGCCTGTTCTGCCGAACAAACTCCCATAGAGTCATACCTCCGTATGGCTGAAGTGTGTGTCTCCTCCGTATGGCAGAAGGTGTGTCTGCGTCCGAGGGGGCAGAACGCTTAGTACATGATGAAAACGCGGAAATTCATCTGCTCGGGCACAAAGTTCAGGTTCACCTCGTAGTCGAAATCGCTGGCGGTATAGAAAATAGTCATCTTACCTGCAGTGAACTCGTAGTCAACGGTCTCGGTGAAGAATCCCCATGTTTGTGTCGAGTCGTTGGCGAGATACTCGTTGTGCCGAGTGTAGGGCAGAGGGGTCTGAACCGCCTTGCTGGTGCCCTGGTCATACTCGCGGTACACCATCACGTTTCCGTGCTGATAGATATCCCAAGTAATCTCAGGCATGTCTATCGAGGCAAAGAAATAATTGTTGTTCTCCGCGTTGGAGTAACTCCACTCGTTCTGATTGATTTGAATGGGGATATTGTAGTAGTTGAACAATCCGTCCCTGCCGTCCTTGCCGGGCTTTCCCTGACAGGAAGTGAGCACCACTGCCACTACAACCAACAATCCATAAATTAGTCGCTTCATATTTTAAATGAATTTAAAATCTGGCAGTCTTTGCGGCGGCGAGTCGGGTATGCAAGCATACACTCGCTTTGCGAAAGACTTCATTTTTTTTCAATAACCTAAATCGGGTGCAAAGTTACTGCTTTTTTTTGACATAACCAAATGTTTTCGCAAAAAAGTGCAAACAAATTATAGCTTGCGCCACTTTTTGCTGCCACGGTGCAGCAAATCGCGCCATTTTGGCAGAGAACTTTTTAGCATTTGTACCATTTTTCAGGCGCTTTTATTGGCGGCTTGAGTTGCCCGTGGTAACGTTGGTTTAAGAGCAAGATCAGAACCGGGAGACGGATTGTTGTCATAGTACTGTCAGGTGATTCACATAAGAGTAACATAAGAGTAACATATGAATTACATATCAATAATCTACGAATCTCCTACGAATCACATAGAAATCACCTACGAATCACCTAGAAATTATAGCAGGATGAGTCGTATATATCTGCGTGGTAATCAGATGAAAAGAAGCAGGATAACAGAGTGTTTACAATTTATTGCTTATTGATTGCTTATTGATTGCTTATTGATTGAAGTTTAGTGCTTGATAATTAGAGTTATTGATTGCAGTTTAGAGTCTGCTGTATAATGTTTGCAGTTGGGAGTTGCAGTTGGGAGTTCGCTGCTGGGAGTTCGCGGTTTACAGCCATCATGCGGGCAAGATATAACAGGTAAGTTTGAGCGCAGTTCGGTCAGTTACCAAGTTACGTAACCAAGTGAGTTTTCGGTGCGGACACATTCAAATGAACTTTTTTTGCACTTTTTTGCGAAAATATTTGGTTATGTCAAAAAAAAGCAGTAACTTTGCAGTCGATTTGTGTATATAGGCAATGACATACCTGTCTGTAAATATCAACAAAGTGGCAACGCTGCGCAATGCCCGGGGCGGTAATGTGCCTGATGTAGTCCGTTTTGCCATGGACTGCGAGGCATTTGGCGCACAGGGTATTACCGTTCATCCGCGTCCGGATGAGCGACATATCCGTCATGCCGATGTGTATGCCATCAAGGATGCCATCAATGTGGAATTCAATATTGAGGGCTACCCTTCAGAGGATTTCATTCAGTTGGTCAAGCAGGTACGCCCCGCACAAGTCACGCTGGTGCCTGACTCTCGCGAACAATTGACCAGCAACCATGGTTGGGACACCGTCATGTGCCGCGAATTCCTTACGGAAGTGACATCTTCGCTGCACGAGGCGGGTTGCAGAGTGTCCCTTTTTGTTGACCCCGCCCCGGCTTATGTTGAGTGCGCGAAGGTGTGCGGTGCCGACAGGGTGGAGCTATATACCGGTCCCTACGCTGAACTGTTCCGCCAGCACCCTCTTATGGCCATCGACCAGTACCGTCCGGCAGCAGAGGCGGCTCGTGCAGTGGGTCTAGGCTTGAATGCGGGTCATGACCTCTCCCTGCAGAACCTGCACCCGCTTGTTGAGGCGTTCCCGTGGATAGACGAGGTGAGCATCGGGCACCAACTGATTTGCGATGCACTATATTTAGGAATAAAAGAAACGATTAAACAATACAAAGCACAATTATGAACCTGCTTCAAATCGATTTAACTGACACTCTGAATGCCGCAGCACAGGTAGTAGAGAATGCGACCACTCCCGCAGTGGCGCAAGAGTCCATCAACCTTTGGACGATGGCGCAGTATGGCGGATGGATAATGATCCTGCTTGCGGTGCTGTTTGCCTGCGCTGTTTATCTGTTTGTGGAGCGTCTGGTTATTCTGCATCAGGCACAGAAAGAGGACAAGTCGTTTATGGACCGCATCAAGGACTACATCCACGAGGGCAAACTGGACCAAGCCCTTACCCTTTGCCAAAAGACGGACACTCCCTCTGCACGCATGGTAGAGAAGGGTATCACGCGCATAGGACGTCCTATGCAGGATGTGATGGTCGCCATTGAGAACGTCGGCAACCTGGAGGTCGCCAAACTGGAGAAGAACCTCGTTATCCTTGCCACAATTGCCAGCGGTGCCCCAATGATTGGTTTCTTGGGAACGGTAATCGGTATGGTGCAGGTGTTCTATAATATGTCCACCACCAACAGCGGCGTGATTGAATTGTCCGCCCTTTCCGAAGGTATGTATCAGGCGATGGTCACCACTATCGGCGGTTTGATAGTAGGTATTCTCTGCATTTTTGCGTACAACTTCCTCGTGTCGCGCATCGACCGCGTAGTTCGTATCCTGGAGTCCCGCACGCTGGAGTTCCTTGACCTGCTGAACGAACCCGGAGCATAAAGAAATTGACGATTGGACAATTGGCGATTGGACAAGTTATTGTTCTATTTTTCAATTGTTCCAATTATTAATCGCTAATCATAAATTTGTCCAATTGTAAATAGTTTTATGGCACTAAAACGTAGAAATAAGGCAGAGGCAACTTTCTCCATGTCGTCCATGACAGACTTGATTTTCCTGCTCCTCATTTTCTTTGTGATGGCAAGCACCATGTCTGCGCCCAACGACATTAAAATCAACCTACCCTCGTCCAAGGCGCAGACCAATACTCGTCAGGTCGTTGCCAAGGTGTTTATCGACAATTTGGGCAACTACTCGGTGGCGCAGGGCAAACAGAAAGCGGTGCCAATTGAGGCGGATATGCTGGACGCTTACCTATGTGGTATTCAGGAGCAGGACTCCACGATGTACATCGCCCTGCATGCCGATGAAGATATTGCATACAAAGAAGTGGTGAACGTGCTCGACATTGCCAACCAGCACCACATGAAACTTGTCATTGCTACGAAAAAATAACACTCCCGGGTTTCCGGAACTAAAAACCAACCCGTTTGAAGCAGTATAAAAGCAAAATATGGGGAATAGTGGCAGCCCTGTTGGCGCTGCTCATACTCTTTCTGTTGTTGTGGTTCGTTTATCTCGACTCGCCCTACGTACCGGAAGAGGAAGGTATAGAAGTGGCGCTTGGCGACTACGTGGACGGCGGAGCGGAACAGTTCACTCCTGCCGAATCCGTGCCCGAGGTCGTTGCTCCTGCCCCTGCACCCGCTGCCCCCTCAGCCAACGACCTGGTAGTGCAAGAAGATGAAGAGTCCCTTGCCCTGCAGAAAAAAGCCGAAGAGGAGCGCAAACGGCTCGCAGCAGAAGAAGCTCTCCGCGAGAAACAGCGTCAGGAAGAGTTGGCTCGCATCGAGGCGGAGCGCCTTGCCAAGGAGAAAGCCGCTGCAGAGAAAGCTGCGCGGGAACAGGCAGCACGGGATAAGGCTAAGAGCCTGATGAGCGGTGCTTTTGGCAACAACAGCAACAGCACCTCCGGTTCGGGTTCTACCACCGGTAATACTACTCAGGGAGATGTCAAGGGTAATCCTGCCAGTTCCGGTTCCGGCAATGGTCCCCAAGTGAGCCTCGCCGGTCGTAATTTGAGGGGCAAACTGACTACACCGAAGTACGACACCAACGACGAAGGAATTGTTGTGGTAAGTATTCGTGTCAATGCCGCGGGGAAAGTAGTTGAGGCAAAGAAATGGCAAGGTACCAATACCTCCAACGAAGCCCTCATTAGTGCCGCAGTTAATGCCGCCAAACTTGCCACTTTCTCTGAAACGGCAGAGGGCTCGCCCGATGTGTTCGGCACCATTACCTACAATTTCACCAACAGGTAGCCTACTGGATGGGGAGTGCTGTATCCGTATTAAAGAAGGACAAGCCAAGCCCATAGTATACGCAGAAAATCGCAACACAAATATAATAAAAGTATGAATTATTTGTTTCTCTCAACGGGTTTTGAAGAAATAGAAGCCCTGACAACAGTCGATTTGCTCCGACGTGCGAACATTCAACTTACTACAGTTTCGTGTGAAGAAGACATTATGGTTCTCGGTTCGCACCGTATTCATGTGGAGGCAGACAAGCATTACAAGAATTGCGATTTTGCAGACGCAGAAATGCTCATTTTGCCGGGTGGTTCACGCCGTTTGGGCGAGTTTGCCTGGCTGCGCGAACTACTTATCAAACATAATGACGAGAACAAACAGATAGCCGCTATTTGCGCTGCTCCCTCTGTGTTGGGCGACTTGGGTATTTTAAAAGGCAAACAGGCCACCTGCTATCCGGGCTTTGAGTCTTATCTGGGCGATGCCTATGTGGGCGGTCTGGTGGTTGAGTCGAAAAATATCATTACAGCCAAGGGTCCGGGTCTGTCCTCCGACTTTGCTTTTTGTATCATTGAGCACCTCGCAGGCAACGAAGTAGCCGATGCCGTCTATGATGCTGCGCAGTACTAAACCTCACCCCACCCCCTCTCCTGAGAAGAGGGGAGACAGGTTAGCGTTTGAAGTTGCTTGATATTGTTTGAAATTGCCCGAACGCTGTTTGAGCATATAATACAATAAAGCCTCGCAATTGCGGGGCTTTATTTATGAGTATGTTGATCAATAAACAATCAAACAGCCTAAGGGTATCAAACAACGTCAAACCTTTGGACGTTGTTTAATGGAGAACTTTCAGTTGGGCGTTCTCACTCTGAATGATATACAGACCGCGAGGCAGATTCTCGAACGAGAAGTCGCTGTTGGTAGTGGTAATCAGTTGACCACTGACATTGTAGATTTTTACCCAAACGCCCTGCGTGTTACGCAGTTGGTCACCAAGGACGGCAAGACCGTCCGCCTGAATGTCCTCCAAGTCTGTTGCGACCCGCACCTTGACGGTATAACGTACCTTGGTCACAAAGTCACTGACCGTATAGATGACCCCATAGTGTGAGTCGGAGAAGTCCACCGTCTCGCCATTGGCGGGGCTGACCGTCGTCAGTTTGCTATCCGCCAGCGTGACTACCGGTGTCAGTGCCGAGGTGTTGGTACCTGCGGGCATGGTCAGGTTGATCGTCTTGGCGTTCTGGTCAATAACGCCCTGTACGCCGTCAATACTGAAGGCGGTGATTTGTACGGTTGGAATACTTACAGCCGAAGTGGTTGTGGAAACGAGGTAACTGATCATGTTGTCGAACAGACGCTTGCCGTCGGCAGTCAGGTTGGCGAGTGAAGAAGCGGCGATGGGCAGGGACAGGTACTTGGCTCCGCGGTCACGTACCTCATGGATGAAAGTCTGCGGCTCGCCATCGTCGTCGTAGTTGTCGCCACGCTTAGGTGCCGTTGCCAGACAAATGCCACCGTGGGTTATATCTGCGGTCATTAGGCCTTTGTTGCCCTCCACGGCAGAGATGACCTCCAGTTCGCTCTTACTCAAGCCATTGAATATCTCGTGCGTTGATTGCAAGATAGTTGCCTTGGTATTGGTGATACTGCCATTGTCAGGGTCTCCCCACCCCAGGCGGTTCGAAGAATAGGTGAACACCTTCATGTTCAGGACCGGTTTCTGCAAAGAGCGGACGATGTCGAGTGCCTCTTGGTTGGTGGCGTCCACGTCCTCGGAGATAATAATAGCATCGAAATTGCTGTACTTGTCCGTTGTGGCGAGTTCGGCAGCAGCAGGGCGGGCAAAATAACCGTATTTTTTGCTGGTAACGATATAATCGAGCAGCCCATCGGTATCCTTTTCTTTGTATAAATAGAGTAATGTCGGCTTGCCGGGATAGACTGTAGGTTGGTCGTCCCTGACGGTGATTGTACCTTCCAGCGTGTTTCCGCCAAGTACACTGACTGTGTAGTTGTACGTGCCCGGGGTGGTAGGAGTGCCGGAGAGGGTCAGCGTATGCGTAGTCGCGTCTTTGGTGTAATTGAGTCCAGGTGCGGGGGTGCCGGTCCATGTAAACACGGCGTTATTCATATCGGTGACGTAGCAACGGAAAATAATCGGCTTGATTGCCGTATTGGCAAACACGGACGTAGTAAGACTGCCGGAGGTGCAGTCCACCTTGGTGCCAACACTGAACTGACCGGTGACAGTGGTAATCACAGTGCCCGTCTCGTCCTTGGCGGAAATGGTGTATGGGTAAGTACCTACAGCGCAGCTGGCTGTGCCTTGCAGTTGGAGTGTGTCACCTTGAGCATCGCTGCCTCTCTTGACGAGCAAGATACCCGTGGCTTCATTGCCATTCGCCCAATTGAGTTCTGCATCGGTGATGCGGTTCTTGAGGTAATAAGTGACAGGGCGGATAGCGGCTGTCTGGTAAACGACCTGTGAGGAGTCGTTGCCGCTGATATGTTTCAGTTTGGGCACGTAGGCTACACGCAACGAGAACCCGTAAAACTCGTTGTTGCTGGCCCCCACGCCCCGCACTTCAATCACATGCTCGCCGGTGGAAATGTCGAAGCGTCGGATAGCAGCACTGCCGGAAAGGGTCATGTTCTGCTTCACACCATCAATGTACACCTCGAAGTGTTTGCCCTTGCTCTCTGTAGCATTGTTGTCTTTACCTATGAAAGAGAACTGGTCGTAGCCCTTGATGTGCATTTTGTAGTATGCATTGTTGAGCAGCTTGTGTACAGCACTACTGCCGGCTTGGAACTCGTCCGTTGCGGACATGGTGTAATTGGACTTACTGGTATAGGTCTCCATTTCCAACCAGCCGTCAGTAGTCTTGAAATGATAGGTATCCAGAGACGTGGTTATACCGGACGATTTCTGTACAGGTGCAGTGGTGAGGGAGAGGTTGTTGCTGTTATCGAATGAAGCATAATACCCCTCGTCCTCCCGTCCGCCGAAAACGGATAGGGTGCCGCCGTAACCACCGGAAATGGCAGGAGACTCATACACCTCGGTCTCATGGAGAGTGAGGGTGGTGCCGGGGACAGGCGGCTGGGGGGTGGTACCTGCTTGCGAGAACTGCACGGTATAGGTCTTTGTGGTCGTGCCGTTAGGAGCAGTGACCAGAATGGTGGCTGTGCCGGTGAGACTTGTCGCCTGCGTGATATTCACCGTGGCACTGTCTCCCTTGGTGGCAGTGGCAGAAACGGTAGGTATGGTGGTCACCCCCGAAGCGATGGTGTATGTGTAGGAAGTGGTGTTTGCAGAGAAACCGGTGATAGTTGTGTTGTTCACCTTTAGGTCACTGAGCGTAGCGTCGCTGGAGGGAACAGGTATTGGGGTTGAACCCTGCTGCACAAACTGAACAGTGTAGGTCTTCGTGGTAGTGCCGTTAGGGGCGGTGACTACAATAGTAGTGTTACCGGGGATGGTCGTTGCGGCGGTGATATTGACAGTAGCGCTGTCTCCTTTGGTGGCAACGGCAGTCACAGTGGGAACGGCGGTCACCCCAGACGCAACGGTATAGGTGTAGGAAGTGGGGTTTGCAGAGAAACCGGAGATAGTTGTTCCGTTCACTTGGAGGTCACTGAGCGTAGCGTCATTGGACGGCTGTCCGGGCTGGGGTGTTGGCGGGGGAGTAACGCCGCCAGCACCATAAGTCACAATAATATTGTCTAAAGCAGCGTATTTGCCTGAGCTGGAGGCATACATGTAAAACTTGATTTGTCCAGAAAGATTATTGACTGTTTGAGAGTATGCCCTTGCCCATTTTTTTGTGCCAGTAGATCCAAAAGTGCTTTTTGTTGCACCGTCCTGAATAAGAACTGTTTCTGTCCCATCACTGGCAACAATACTTACAGTGAAAGTAGGCTTGCTATTGTCTGTTGCGCAGGCATCGAAAGTAATGTTTGAGATATTTGAATATGACGCAGTACTTACCATTGTAAGGGAGTGCTTGCTTTTTGAAACAAAACTCATTCCCAAGAAATTATCTGTGTTGGTAATTCCTTGAAGCGAATTGGTCAGGGCATATTGTACATAGGCGGGGTCTGAAACCGTGAACGTCCAGTCATTTAAAGCAGTTGAGGCGTTAAAATCGTAGGTAACTGTCGTTTGTGCATGCAGGGTGTCCATGCCGAGGAGGAGTCCGGCAAGGAAAAGAATGAATTTAACTGAGTGTTTCATATTTGTTTCTCTGTTATTTCAGGTTGGTGTATGTTTACTATATGTGTGGTGCTTTATTTACCGTGTAGTATAAGTATGCCACAAGAGTGGAACCTGTTTGCCACAAGAGTGGAATTGGTTTGTAAAAAGTATAGTGCCGGTATACTAATCACCCGCTGGCGGTCTCATGTTGGTATGCCGGGGTAGTGGCAGTAGTAAGACCGGCATTGAGACGGGATTCGGGGCGGGGCAGCAGTGCCCGGCAAGGGTGAAAAGGGGTGCAGAAATGCCTGCGCACAATTTCACGGTGCAAAGTTACATAAAAATATCGAAATAATAGTATATTATTTACCAAAAAATGTGGAAAAATTGACGCGACAGCAGTTTAGTGGTAAAAAAATGGCACTTTTAGGTGAAAATGAGGGTACTCAGATTTTAATTTGCAGGATTTGCCGGATATCGGTGGTGTAGAGGGGACTTTGGTGCTCGGCAATGTAAGGTTCGCTTTGTTCGTCCCCTGATGGCGGGAGGGGTGACAGTTGTGTGCCCAGCAGCACCGACTGCCTGCCCTGGCGGCTGCGAATCCTGTCGATGGTGGACTGCAGGGCGGCGTGCTTGGTGCGGTCGCGGGTGTCGAACAGGTCTGCCATGGCAGCCTCGGCGGGGATGATACGGGAGAAAATGACTCCAGCCTTCTTGAATTGCATGTTCTCGCGGAAGAGTGGTCTGAATGCAGCGAGCAGATAGGAGAGAATCTCGGCAGTGTTGTCGGTGGCGACAGGGAGATTGACGGTTTGTGCTATATGGCAGGGCGTGATGTCCGTGCGGAAATAAGAGGTGTGTATGTAGAAAATTATTTGCGTGCAAAGGGAGCGCTGCATGCGCAATTTGCGGGCGCATGAGTCGCAGAAATTGGCGAGTTGCTGCTCCAAAAGCCTTCGGTCGCTGATAGGGTGCGCGAAAGTGCGGGATGTGGTAATCGACTGCTTGGCAATAATTTCGGAGGTGTCGATACAATCTATGCCGTTCAGTTCACGCCAAGTGAGAACTCCGGGCTTGTGGAGCAGGGTGCGTACTTGTCGCTCGTTCATGGAGGCAAACTTCAGGGCGGTGGTAATTCCGTAGTCTGTCAGTTTAGCGGAGGCTTTTCGTCCAATGCCCCACACATCGGTGATGTCGAAAGTGCCGAGTGCCTTCAGGCGTTTGTTGTCGGTATCAATCGCGCAGGCGCCGTGGTAGGCTGGGTATTTCTTGGCGTACTTACTCGCCACCTTGGCAAGTGTCTTGGAGGGGGCAATCCCCATGGAGACGGGGATGCCGACTCCCTGATAGATGTCGCGTACCAATTTTTCGCAGAACGGTTTGTGCTGCTCAGGAGGAAGGTGGTTGAGGGTGATAAACCCTTCATCGATAGAGTATTGCTCGAAACGCGTTGTATTGCGCATGAGGATGGACATGACTCGGTGTGAGAGGTCGCCGTAAAGTGAGAAATTAGAGGAAAAACAGGCTATTTGGTGCTTTTGTACCAAGTCGCGTATCTGATAGAGCGGGACGCCCATTTTGATACCGAGTGCTTTGGCTTCGTTGGAACGCGAGATGACGCACCCGTCGTTTCCCGAGAGGACGAGGACGGGTTTGTTCCAAAGGTCGGGGCGAAAAACACGTTCGCAACTGACGAAGAAATTATTGCAATCGGCAAGGGCGTACAAGGTTGTTAGGTATGAATTATGAGTGTGGGTTAAGAATGTTACAGCCGCGTTTTGTGAATGGCGTGGGTGACGACACCCCACACGGAGAAATTGTTCTCTGAGGTGACGCGCAGGGGCTGATAATTGCTGTTGTGCGGTACGAGCCAGGCGCAGTGGTTCTTCTCGTCCATCTGAAACTCCTTGAGCGTAAACTCGCCGTCAATGGCAGCAATGATAAAGTCGCCGTTGTGGGGCTCAAGCGACTTGTCAATAACGATAATATCCCCATCCAACAGTCCGGCATCGCACATACTGTCCCCGCTGACCCTGGCATAAAATGTGGTCTCGGGGTGTGGATTGAGTTCATGCACGAGGTCTATACGCTCGCCGGCATGGTCGGCAGCGGGAGAGGGAAATCCGGCATGTATCGCCTCGGCAAACTCAAGCATGAGTCCCTCTTCGTCGGCGGGGGTGAGTGTAGAGATCTGTGCCATGTTTATTTCTGTTTTTCCAACCCTACCGTGAGGGAAATAATCGCACCACGGGGGATGTTGAGTTGCAGTGCGCGGCGCTGCAGCCCTCCTGTCAGGTTGTCCTCGAAGGTGTATTCCACCAGTTCGGTTCCGAAGTCATAGACGTTGTAGCAAGTGGCTTGCACAGCAATGGGTACTCCCCGTATTGCTCCTTGATAGCGGGCAGTGAGGTCGAAGTTGAAGAACGCATCCTTGCGCCGACCGAAATGGTTGTCAATGAGGTTGATGCCCTTGGTGGTTACGTTATAGACCGCCACATCAGTGGGAATCAATATTGAGGGAGGTTCATATCCCCTTGAGTATCGGAAAGAAGAGAACGGTGTGCCGTCCTTGAACTTACCGGAAACAGACAGTGACCAGTGGTCGGTAATTTTCCACCCGATAAGCATACGTGCTATGAAGGAACGGTCCTGGTCGAGCCGTCCGAGCATGCGGTAGTCGCCCGGATTCTCAGCGTTGAGGAGGATATTGGGGTTGGCAGTGGATTCGGAGAGGGCGTTGAGGTTGTTCTGCAGGGGGCCGTTTCCCAAAGCGGACAATCCTGTGAGCCAATAACTTTGCCATGAAATAGAAAAGAACACATGCTTCGATTCGAGGCTGTACTTCGCCACATTGCTCAGCCAGAAAGGCGTGTGGATAAGGAAATGGTCGGGAAGCAAGTTATGGTCCCGCGAGTTAACTACTTGATATTGAAGATTCTTAGTATATGCATTGAAATAATAAATATTGTCCGCGTAGTAACCATAGTCATCGGGGTTACCATCTATCTGAGTGGTCCACTGGTTGTAGTATAGTCGGAAACTGGTCAGTAGTGAGAACTCGTGATGGATGTTTGGTCCGTCCCAAGAAAAACGGAATGGAACATCCAAGAGGGCATATGAGGACTGTCGCAGTCCCTTGGCGGGCGTATGAACGGCTCCTCCTGAGGGGCGTCCATATAAATGGGTACCGTTCATGTAGTCGGGCGAGAAGTAGAGCACGTCCTCGTAGGAGTAGCGGCTGCGGTAGTTGCCGAGTGTCACGTCCATGGTGAACCACTTGACGGGAGTAAGGTGCACACCCACCATCGCCTCCCAGTTGGGTGAAAGGACAGAGTGCTCGCGCAGCGCGATACCATCGAAGGTCGCTGCCAGTTGTGCCTGCAGTTCCACGGTGGAATTGAACCGCTTGCGTGCCTCGAGAGTGAGTTGGTTTTCTAACAAACCGGCGGCAAAAGGCTTGGACTGCCAATCAATGGCATCAGCAGTCCACGGAATTTGATATTCTCCGTAGTCCTGGACATAGAGGGTGTTCCTCCAAGACGATGTGGTCGGACTGAAGAAGAGGAGGGAGTTGTACGAATCCAAATGCAGGTTCAGCCACGGCAGAATCTCGTAGCGATAGTTGACCGCCCAGTTAAGTTCATTGTGGATGCCGTCTGCGTACCAAGGCTCAAAGCCCTCGCCGTCTTGGTCCACAATATTACGTTTGAAAGTGAGGTTGTTATGGCGTATGTCATTCAACGCCCAAGAGAGTCCGGTGGTCAATGTATGCTTGCGGTCGTCGTTCGCCCAATGGTAATACAGACCCGCATTGTACGCCTTCTGGGTCGCCACCTCCTGGTCACCGAACATAAACTCGGAGTAAAGGTCGGTACGCTTCTGGTGGATGAAATAGTAATGGAGGTCATATGGCAGAGTTCCGTCCAATTGCACCTTGTAATAAGGCGCTTCATACTGTCCGGTTATGCCGTTTTGGTCGAATTTGTTGAGCATACGCTGCCCGAAGTTGGCGTAGGCGTGTTGGTAGAGGCGCTTTCCTTGGAAAGGAATGCCGTAGGTAGCCTCCACCTGTCCCGCACCTTTTATATAATCGCGCGAGGTAAGGTCGTTCCCCTCTTGGTTGCGCTGGGATGCCGTCTGGTGAAAAAGGTTGATCAGCCATTGCGTGGAGGGGTTGATTCCGCGCAACCCGCCCATGTTGTTGGAGAGCCACACTTTATTCTGACGTACCGAGTCGGTGATGAAGTCAATCGTGCCGCGGTATTGGTCTAAGAAGAGGCTCTGCTCCTGCATGTTCAGTTGGAAGTTGGTACTGCCCGACTGGAAACGTCCGTCTATACGGAAACCGTTCAGGTAAAGCCGGTTCCAGCGGTAAGAGTTACCATTGATGGAGAAAACCATTTGCTCGGGCAAGCCCCACTCACCGGTCGTCTCGGCCTCGTAAGTGACGTAGTCGCTGTAGTTGTCCAAATAGTGACGGAGGTCACCGTTCAGGTACCAGTCGCGGAAAAACTGCGAGTTCACCGAGTCCACGCCAAAAGTCGGAAAAGCCTCGGCATACAGCATTTGCACGCCAAGGCAGAGAGTAAACAGAAGTGGGAAGGTTCGCTTCATATGCGTCACTTGAATAGGTTTCTGAAGAACGAGAACTTGTTGGAGTCGTTCGATTTGGGAGCGGCATTGGGCGAGTTGCGGAACGCCTGCATCCAATCTTTCTCCTCCTTGGATAGTTTCTCCGGAATATAGACCGTGAGGTTCACCAGCATGTCGCCTTGACCCACCTTGCGTCCGTACCCGTCTATCTGCGGGAACCCTTTTCCCCTGAGCCGCAGTGTCTGCCCAGGCTGTGTACCCGGACCGATGGGCATTTTCACTTTCCCACTCAGAGTAGGTATCTGCAGGTCGGCGCCCAAAGTGGCGGTGGGCAGGTCAATAACAAGGTTGTATATCAGGTTGTTACCATCTCGCAGGAACAAGGGGTGTTGTTCCTCTTCAATCAACACAAGCAGGTTGCCCGGCACGCCACCTCGAGGAGCAGCATTGCCTTTACCCGAGATGGTCAGCTCCATGCCCTCTGCCACGCCGGCGGGGATCTGTATGCTGATTACCTCTTCATCGCGAACGACACCTTCGCCGTTGCAGTGCGGACATTTGTTCTTGATAATCTTGCCTTCGCCCTCGCAGTCGGGACAAATCTCCACTTGTTGCATCTGCCCGAAGATTGACTGCCGCATGCGGGTGACGCGACCCTGACCCTTACACGTGGGACAGTTGTCCATCACGCCGTCCAACGAGCCGGTACCGTGACAATGGGGACAAGTAACCGCCTTGCGCACTTTGATTTTTTTCTCCACACCGGTAGCCACCTCTTCCAAGGTCACTTTCACTTTCACACGCAGGTTGTTGCCCCGTCTGGTACGAGGACGACCACCTCCGCCTCCGAAGAAAGAGGAGAACCCTCCGCTTGGACCGCTGCCCATACCCCACGATTCGAACAGATCGCCGAAGTGGGAGAAGATATCCGACAGGTCGATGTTCTCTGCCGAGAAACCGCCTGCGCCACCCATGCCGGCAAAACCGAACTGGTCATATCGCTGGCGTTTCTGCGGGTCGCTAAGTACCTCATACGCCTCCGCCGCCTCTTTGAACTTATCCTCTGCAGCTTTTTTCTCCGCCTCCGAGTCGTTCACATGGCGGTCAGGGTGGTACTTGAGGGCGAGTTTTTTGTACGCCTTCTTTATATCGTCGGCCGTTGCATTCTTGGCAACGCCCAGCACTTCATAATAATCACGTTTTTCTGCCATTGCTTAATTTACTAATTTACAAATTTACCACGGCTTTGCCGATCGTCTGAGGCTTCGCCGAATAAAGAAATTGGCTCAAGCCCCCACAACCACCTTCGAATATCTAATGACCTTGTCGCCAAGGGTGTAACCCTTTTGCGTACAGTCAATAATCTGCCCTTTCTTGTCCTCACCCGCCGCAAGGGTGGTGATTGCCTCGTGTTTGTCCACATCGAAAGGCATGCCCTCGGTCTCGATGGCTTTCACGTCGTGACTTTCCAGAAAAGAGATGAATTTCTTGTGAATCAGGTCCACACCTTCGCGGATGGCATTCACGTCCTCAGCTTCTGCCATGGCTTTCTCCGCACGTTCAAAATCGTCCACTAAACTGAGCATGTCCTTGAAGATACGCTCGCCCGCAGTGGCTTGCAGTTCCAGCTTCTCCTTGGCAGTACGTTTGCGGTAGTTTTCAAACTCTGCCATCATGCGCAGGTTCTTGTCCTTCAGGTCTTCAATCTGTTGCTGCGCCTCGGCCAGTTGTTGCTCTGCGTCGGAAACTTCCGGCTCTTCTGATTGCTCATCTGGTGCGGCATCCACGGTCTGATCATCCGCAGGCGCAGTCGTTTCGGGCGCTTCTTGCTGAAGGTCCTCGTCTTTTATTTTATTTTCTTTTTTCATACTTCTGTTGTTTTTCCTCTTATACCTCAAAATCCGCGCCAAAGGTACCAATATGCCAAAATGGCAGACGCGCGGGTCATAGTAGTGTCATTACATCCCGCAGATGTGACACTTTGTACGTGGCAGGTTGGCTGGTCTCACCCTCGTGTACCCACAGTTGGTCGATGCCGGCGGCAATGGCGCCCTGGATGTCGCTGGTCCACGAGTCGCCAATCATCAATTCCTCTTCGGCTTTCCACCCGCCGCGCTCAAGGGCTATTTGGTAGATGCGCGGATTGGGTTTCTGGCAGCCCGCTTCTTCTGACAACACAATGTCAGTGAAGCAGTCGCGCAGTCCCGACTTGTTTATCTTATAGTACTGCACCGACACGAACCCGTTGCTCAATACCACAAGCGGGTACTTGGCACTAAGGTAACGCACCACTTCCTCTGCATCGGGCAACAGCGAGAAAAAGCGGGTGGTCATCTGCAGGTGCTCGTGTTGCATTTGTTCCGCCAGGCGGATGTTCTCTTCTTGCGGGAATGCGTGTTCCGCCATACTGAGCGGGTAGAACATACGGTCGAACTCCAGGTAGTCTTTGGTCACCTCATCCAATCCGTACCGCCGCCACAGGTCGATATTGTGCGGTTCATACTGTTCGTAGAAGGCCTCAAAACTGCCGAAACAGCGGTCCAAATCATGCTGCATGTACATCGTCTCCAACGATTTGCGCGCCGCATGGGCGAAATCGCCGATGGTGTCGTCCCAGTCTATGAATATCGCTTTGTACTGTTTCATCAGTCAAACAGGGTCGCACCCATGGAGGCGTTGTTGATCTCGAAGCGCGTCTTTCCCAACGGCATGTTGCGCCCTAAATGTTTGTATGCCAGTTCGGTCACCTCGCGCCCGCGGGGAGTACGCTTGATAAAACCCTCCATAATCAAGTAGGGCTCATACACGTCTTCAATCGTACCGGCATCCTCTCCCATGGCGGTGGCAATGGTGTTCAGACCCACCGGACCGCCCTTGAACTTGTCAATAATAGTGGTCAGCAACTTGTTGTCCATCTCATCCAATCCGAAGGTGTCTATGTTCAACGCCTCCAACGCATAGCGGGTAATCGCCAGGTCCACCCGCCCGTCGCCTTTCACTTGCGCAAAATCGCGCACACGGCGGAGCAGGGCGTTGGCGATTCGCGGCGTGCCACGGCTGCGGCGTGCAATCTCATCGGCGGCATGGCTGTCTATCTGCATGCCCAGCAAGCGCGCACTGCGGCGCACAATCTTGCCCAACGTCTCGGCATCGTAGTACTCCAGGTGGCTTTTGATACCGAAACGTGCCAGCAGGGGCGACGTCAGCAAGCCGCTTCTCGTTGTGGCACCCACCAGCGTGAAGTGGTTCAGGTCTATCTGGATAGTACGCGCCGAAGGACCCTTATCTATCATTATATCAATACGATAGTCCTCCATGGCGGAGTACAGGTACTCTTCCACTACCGAACTCAGGCGGTGTATCTCATCAATGAAAAGCACGTCATTCTCCTCAAGCGAGGTAAGCAGGCCCGCCAGATCGCCGGGTTTGTCCAACACGGGACCGCTGGTCACCTTGAACCCCACACCCATCTCATTGGCAATGATGTTTGCCAACGTTGTCTTGCCCAGACCCGGAGGACCGAACAGCAAGGTGTGATCCAAGCTCTCGCCTCTGCCGCGTGCCGCCTGAACAAAAACGCGCAGGTTCTCCACTATCTTCGTCTGACCCGCAAAATCGTCAAATGTCAACGGACGCAGCGCCTTGTCCTGCTCGTCCGATGCCACTGTCGGCTGTGTATGTATATCAAATTCGTTCATATTGTCATTGCTCTTACTGCTTGCTGACTCTATTATGATATTATTATCTTATTATTATGTTATTATTATGATATTATTATGTTATTATTATGATATTATTATGTTATTATTATGATATTATTATGTTATTATTAGGATATTAGCATACGCTCTTCGGAATATTTCCGGTCAGTTGCCTGAATTTCTCCTCTATGCCATCCAACTCGCAGGTGTCCGCCTTCACCATTCCATGGTCCAGAATCACCACGCGGGTGCACATTTTCTGCACCTCCTGCAGGATATGGGTGGACAGGATTACGGTTCTGTCCTGTCCCAGACGGCGTATAAGGGCGCGTATCTCCTCCAACTGATTGGGATCAAGTCCCGTAGTCGGTTCATCCAGGATCAGCAGTTGGGGGTCCTGCAGCAATGCCTGCGCCAGACCCACACGCTGCCGGTACCCTTTGCTCAGTTCGCCAATCCGCTTGTGCGCCTCGGGCTGCAGTCCCGTCTCGGCAATCACTTCGGGTACGCGCCGTTTGTCCACGTTGCCCATACGTGCCATAAACAGCAGGTACTCACGCACGTACATCTCTGCGTATAGCGGGTTCTGTTCCGGCAGGTAACCTATCCGCTGTTTGGGCGGAACACTCACCGTCCCCGAGGTGGGGGTACGCAGACCCAGCAGTATTTTCATCAGCGTCGATTTGCCGGCACCATTGGGACCTAACAATCCCAGCACCTCACCGTCGCCAATACGCAACGACACATCGTGCAGCACCTCCTGCCGCCCGATCACTTTGCTAATATGTTCAATTTCAACTCCCAACTCTTAACTTTTAACTTATAACTATCAACTTTTTTCATCTATCAACTTTCCACGGCTCTGCCGATCGTATGAGGCTTTGCCGAATAAAGAACTCTCAACTTCTGTCAACTTTAAACTTTAAACTTCTTTCAACTTTCAACTCTCAACTTTAAACTTCTTTCAACTCTCAACTCT
>CAMOMF010000165.1 GCA_946619625.1 uncultured Bacteroidales bacterium | reverse complement strand
GTCCTTAGACCGGATCACCCTTGCTAGAGCAGACTCCACCGTACTGCTGGTCATCTCCGAGAAACCGGCTGCAAGCCATAAAAAGGAGACACTAACCCACGAAGACCTTGCGCGTATGGAGCAGTGGCTTGCCATCCGTCTGAATGTACCGTCCGTACAGGTCATAAAAAACAACTGATACCCAACCATGAATATCGAAGATTATAGAGACTACTGCCTCTCGCTGGGCGCAGACGTAGAGGAGAAACTGCCGTTCACCATGTTCAAGAGCGGCGAGAACGTGTTGGTTTTCTATGTCTGCAGGCATATGTTCGCGTTCTTCGACTGCGCCGATTACTCGGTCGTGACGCTCAAATGCCAGCCCGAACGGATAGGCGACTTGAAAGCACAATACGATTGTATCGGCAAGCCCTATAACGAATCCGCCAAGTACTGGCTGGGTATCAATCCCCGTACCGCCCCGGACTCCTTGCTCCGCGACCTCACACGCAACTCCTATGAGATTGTCAAAGCCAAATATACAAAGAAATAACAAATGAAGAAACTCTGTCATTACATATCTAAATACATGGCTCTCTTAGTGTTGGCAGGAGCGGTGCTGTCGTTGGTGTTCCCCCAAGTATTGCAATCGATACCCATGAAAGCCATCAACTACCTGTTGGGAGTGATAATGTTCGGTATGGGGCTGACGCTGAATCTGAATGATTTCAAAATCATCTTCAGTCGACCGAAAGATATGTTAATAGGCTGCTTGGCACAATTCACTGTCATGCCACTATTGGCATGGGGACTGACTAAAATCTTTCAAATAGATGAAGCTTTAGCACTTGGTGTGGTGTTGGTTGGCTGTTGTCCTGGCGGCACGGCATCGAATGTCATCACCTATCTGGCAAAAGGCGATGTGGCTTTGTCGGTCGGAATGACAGGTGTTTCCACTTTGCTTGCCCCGCTGCTTACCCCTTTGCTGACATGGGTACTGGCAGGAGAGAGCATCCATGTGGATGTAGCAGGCATGCTGCTGAGTATTCTGTTAGTGGTCATCCTACCTGTCATCCTCGGACTGATAATCAAAAGTGTGTGGCCTAAGTTCACAGAAAAAGCCACAGACTATCTACCGGCTTTCTCGTCGGTGGCTATTGCCTTCACGGTCTCCATTGTCATCTCTGCGAATGCCTCCAAACTCTTGACAGGCGGATTCCTGATTATCCTTGTGGTTATGCTTCACAACCTCTTCGGACTATTGCTTGGCTACCTGATAGGGCGTCTGTTAGGGCTGTCGGAACCGAAGAAAAGGGCTATCTCTATTGAAGTAGGTATGCAGAACTCAGGTTTGGCAACCTCGCTTGCAGTGATGCATTTTGCCGCTTATCCAATGGCTACCATCCCGGGTGCCATCTTCAGCGTGTGGCATAATATCAGCGGTGCGATAGTCGCCTGGCTATATACAAAGAAAGACAATTTAGATTCTACCTTAATGAATAATTAGTAAAAAACTACAGCCGCTACGAGACCGCGGTGGATGAAGCCGTCCGTGCAGAGATCCGCGCCAATCGTTTCCCGCAGGACCTGCAAAAAGCCTTCGACCTCGGCAAACGGCTTGTAATAAAAGCTAAAGAACAATGATTATGACAATAGACCAATTTCGTGAACGCATGGCAACAGACGAGCCGATTATCGGAGGATCCGACCTGCATATGCAGTTTCATCAATACTCCCAGGAAGCACTGCGTATTACCGCAGAAATCAACAGCTCCTACCATACCCCCGAACAACTGCGCAAACTACTCTCCGAACTATGGGCAATAGACGTGCCCGAGTCGTTCGGTATGTTCCCGCCTTTCTATACCGACTGTGGCAAGAATACTCACGTTGGCGAGCGTGTCTTTATCAACATGGGTTGCAAGTTCCAGGATCAAGGCGGCATCTTCATCGATGACGACGCTCTCATCGGACATAACGCCACACTCTGCACACTCAATCATCTTCCCGATCCCGCGCAACGTGCCGGCATGACGGCTAAACCTATCCGCATCGGGAAGAGAGTGTGGCTCGGCGCAAACGTCACGGTACTGCAAGGCGTCACCATCGGAGATAATGCCATTGTAGCAGCCGGAGCCGTTGTCACCAAAGATGTGCCTGCCAACACCATTGTCGCTGGTGTGCCGGCTAAAGTGATTAAAAAACTTAATGACTAAATATGAGAATATCTGATTTTTTCACCCTTGCATTGGCAGCACTGACGCTGACCGCGTGCAATAAATCCAATAAACAAATGATAGAGAATGAATGGGATAAAGTTTTCCCGCTAAGTGAGAACGTAAATCACAAAAAAGTGACATTTGAGACACAATTCGGGCTCACCCTTGTGGCAGACCTGTACTGCCCCAAGCAAGAGCCCACAACCACCGACAAAAAGTACGCTGCCATCGCAGTGTCCGGACCATTCGGTGCCACCAAAGAGCAATCGAGCGGCCTGTATGCCATGAAAATGGCAGAGCGAGGTTTTATTGCACTCGCCTTCGACCCGTCTTTCACGGGCGAGAGTAGCGGCACACCGCGCCGTACGGCTTCGCCTGACATCAACACCGAGGACTTCCTATCAGCTGTAGATTACCTCTCCAAGCTGCCTAATGTGGATGCTGACCGCATCGGCATCATCGGTGTGTGCGGGTGGGGTGGAATAGCCCTCAACGCTGCCGCCGCTGACCCCCGCATCAAAGCTACTGTGGCTTCTACCATGTACGACATGACCCGAGTTAGCGGTAATGGCTATTTCGATGCTGCCGACGATGAGAACACACGCCACGAAGCCCGCGTGGCACTCGCCGCACAACGTCTCTCTGACCCCGAAGCAATGGCTGGAGGTGTCATCGACCCGTTGCCCGAGGACGCTCCGCAGTTCGTCAAGGACTATCACGACTACTACAAAACGCCACGCGGGTACCATGCTCGTAGTGGTAACTCCAACGATGGATGGCGAGTTATCGGCACACAAGCCTTTGCCAACAGCCGGTTCCTATACTATATCAACGAGATCCGCTCCGCTGTTCTCATCATGCACGGAGCTGAGGCACATAGTCGCTACTTCGGCGAGGCTGCTTACCACTACATGGTTGAGGGCAAAGCCGATGGGTATAAGGCTGTCGTCAACCCCAATCCGTGTCCTGAAAACAAGCAACTGCTCATCATCCCTGGAGCTTCACACTGCGACCTATACGACGGCGGGTTTACCGAGCCGCAAGGACAAGGACAACCCAAGAACTGCATCCCATGGGACCAGTTGGCGGATTTCTTCACCACAAATCTCAAATAATACAAGTGGCATATGAGTAAAGTTGTAGTTTTATCCACATCTCTCCGCCCTGGCTCTAACAGCCACGCAATGGCGGAACAATTCGCCCAAGGGGCTATTGATGCAGGACACGAAGTGGAACTCATCTCCCTTCGAGGTAAAGAAATACGCTTTTGTATCGGATGTCTTAAATGCCAACAGACTGGCGCATGTGTCTTCCGAGACGATGTGCCGGCTATCATGCAGAGCGTGCTCAATGCCGATGTTGTTTGTTGGGCAACACCTATTTATTACTACGAGATGTCCGGGCAGATGAAAACACTCATCGACCGCATGAACGCCATGTACCCAAAGGACTATCAGTTTCGTGATATCTACTTGCTGACCACGGCGGCAGAGGACGAAGCCTTTGTGCCACAACGCGCCGAGAGTGGACTCCAAGGTTGGATTGATTGTTATGAGAAATGCACCCTCAAAGGCCATCTGTTCTGCGGCGGAGTGAACGAACCCCGCGAGATAAATGGTAACCCCAAACTGCAACAAGCATACAACTTGGGTAAGACTCTCTAATACAACTGAAAATCTAACTCAAGACCATCGTATAAATGCATTCCTATTAATAATAGTCCTATGACCGAATACGAAAAAATGCTTCATAACCTACCGTATGATTATACGGACAAAGAGGTACAGGCAAATATCCTGCGAGCTTATCATGCCATGCGGGACCTCAATCAATGTGGTGCATGGGATATGGACGAACTGCACCGCTGCATCCAAGCACTAATCCCCGATGCGCACCCCTCGGTGATCATCTGCCCGCCTTTCCATTGCGACCACGGCAACCGAATTACCATCGGCGAGGGCTCGTTTGTCAATTTCAACGGTGTCTTTCTGGACGGTGGAGGCATCACCATCGGGGCCCATACCCTCATCGGACCGAACTGCCAACTGCTGACACCCGATCATCCGCATGACTATATGGAGCGTCGCCAAACGATAGAGACAGGCAAACCGATTCGTATCGGTGATGACTGCTGGCTTGGCGGAGGAGTAATCGTCTGTCCGGGTGTGACCATCGGCAACCGCGTCATCGTAGGAGCCGGTTCGGTTGTCACCCACGACATTCCCGACGATGTAGTTGTTGCTGGCAACCCTGCCCGTATAATCAAGCATAACTAAACACTAAATTGTAAATAACGCTTTTATGTACGAACAACTTAAATTGGACAACCAACTGTGTTTCCGGCTTTACACGGCGGCAAGACTCATCACTCAGGCGTATTACCCCTACTTCGAACCCTTGGGAATAACCTACCCCCAGTACTTGGTCTTGCTCGCTTTGTGGGAAAAGGACCGGCAGCCCGTCAATGATATTGCCCGACTCCTTCACCTGGAGACCAACACCGTCACACCCCTCATCCAACGCATGGAAAGACAGGGACTGGTGACACGCGTCAAGGGCGAAAAAGATAGTCGCCAGCGCTTGGTGTGCCTTACAGACATGGGCAAAGCCCTGGAAGAAAAAGCCAAAACAGTGCCTACGTGCATGGGCAACATGTTACTCAACAAACTGGACAATCCCGACAGTCTCACACAAATCATTCCGGCATTGGACAAACTGATAAAAGCACTACAATGAAACCTTACATTCACATTGTACGCTACTACGAGTGCGACCGCATGGGGATTACGCACCACAGCAACTATATCCGTTTTATGGAAGAAGCGCGTTTAGACTGGATGGACCAAATGGGCTTCGGTTTTGAACGCATGGAGGCGGAAGGCGTCGTCTCGCCCGTGGTCGAGATTGCCTGCCGGTACAAGCACCCCACCACCTTCAAGGACGCTATCCGGATAGAGGTGAGCGTCATAGAATTGTCGGCTATCAAGATACGCATCGCCTACAACATGTACATGGGCGACACCCTCGTATGCACCGCCGAAAGTCTGCATTGCTTTCTCGAAAACGGCAGACCCGTACGCCTGCAGGAGCGCTTCCCCGATTTCTATGAAGCCCTCTGCCGGCAACTCACCGAGGCAAAATAAGTACTTTTTTCACTTTTTTCTTGTTTATATCAAAAAAAAGTTGTAACTTTGCAGGAAATTAAGAATGAAAAACGTTTATTGTCTAATCTAAAACAATAATTATTATGAAATTATGTAACAAAATCAGTGCCGAGTTCTTAGGCACATTTTGGCTCGTACTTGGCGGTTGCGGTACAGCCATCTTCGGTCATGTAGGTTTTCTGGGTGTATCGCTTGCCTTCGGTCTGACTGTCCTCACCATGGCGTACGCTATTGGTCACATCTCGGGCGCACACCTCAACCCCGCCGTTTCTTTCGGTGTATGGGTGAATGGTCGTATGACATGGAAAGAGATGCTCGCCTATTGGTGCGCACAAATCCTCGGTGGTATCGCCGCTGGCGCTGTACTCTACGCTACCTGCAAGGCGGCTAACATGTCCATCGGCACGTTTGCTGCCAATGGTTACGGCGAGTTCTTCGGAGCAGCTGACATCGCTGCCGGCTATCAGCAGATTTCCATGGGCGGCGCATTCCTTGTTGAGTGCCTCCTCACCTTTGTCTTCCTCATGGTCATCCTCGGTGCCACCGACGAGAAGAACGGTTGCGGTAAGTTCGCAGGTGTGGCGATCGGTCTCTGCCTCACGCTGATTCACCTTATCAGTATTCCTCTCACCAACACTTCGGTTAACCCCGCCCGCTCTATTGCACAGGCAATCTTCTCGGAGAACGCATTGGCGCTGCCCCAACTCTGGTTGTTCATCGTGGCTCCGTTGGTAGGCGCATGCCTTGCAGGTTTTGCGTACAAATGCCTCGCCTGCGATAAGGCTTGCAAGAAAGCTTAATCGTTAATCCTTTATTCTGTTTGACATTGTTTGATAGGGTTTGACGTTGTTCAAGCGAGTAGAGCCATAGCGCGCTATGGCTCTACCGATAGAAGATCAACTTTCCACGGCTCTGCCAATCGTCCGAGCGAGTAGAGCCATAGCGCGCTATGGCTCTACTATCAATTGTCACCTCATTTCGCATGCGTGAACATGAACCCGAAATATAGTCTGGGACCCGAGGGCATGGCAAGTGCCAATTTATGGACAGCCAACATCCAGTCGAGTCGGAAGGTCAGGTGTACCCGCGGGGTCAAGCAATAATCCAATCCCACGTAAGGTGTCACATAGAAAAACCCTTGTTTGTTGACGTACGCCTCGGGTTCGGCTAACCAGTCTCCCTCGTTGCCCTCCACGATATACAACGAGTGCAGCGCCCCGCCGCCTACTGCCGCACCTACGTAGGGCCAAACTTTGTCCGTTTGCCAACATGCATCAGCAATCAGTCCGCCACAGCCTACACGCACATAACTGCCCGACTTAAGACGCTCCGCTTGGTCCGACATGCCCGAGTGCAGAGTCGAGACATACCCCTCAAAGCCCGCACGCAAGTGTTTCCACAGATGCGCACGCAGACTGCCACCAATACCGATAGGAGCACCCTGCATCGAGTAAGAACGACCCTGCGCGTCCACAGGTGCACCTGCATCTTTACCGAACAAGTACCCCGTGTGGAGCATCATTCCGCCTGAAAAACCCTGATAAACCTGCCCGCGCGCCCCGCAAACAATGCTCGCCGGCAACAGAACTGAAAGCAATATTTTTTTTATACTCATTTCCTTTCCACAATCCCTTTGTTCAATTGTCAATTATCAATTATCCACGGCTCTGCCGATCGTATGAGGCTGCGAGTAGAGCCATAGCGCGCTATGGCTCTACCGATAGAAGATCAACTTTCAACTATCAATTATCAATTACCACAACTCCCCTAAACGACTTCTTGCCGTTTGGGACTGCAAAGATACTGCTTTTTTCTGAAATAAATCTTAAGTATGGATTAAGAAAACACAAAATACCCACAATTGGGGATAGTAGTGTTTCAATGAACCATGTCCGCTACTTTCACCTTTGGATGGTGGTATTGGCGCTCACGGAGTGTCGGTTTGCCGGCAATCTCCACCGCCTGTTGAGGGCAAAAATGGACGCAACTCAGGCACTGCGCGCAATGGTCGCCTATGACCGCCAAGGGTTGTGTTCTGCCTGCCGCCTCCACCAAGGATATATTGCCTTGTTTGCAGACTCGCTTGCAGGTACCGCACCCTACACATTTGTCTGCATGAACCGCCGGCTGTAACAGGGGCAACGTCTTTTTTTGCATCCAAGGTAGTGCACACAGCCAACCCGCTAAACTCCACCCGCCAAAGTGGTGGGCATGCTTGCGCGCTTTCAAGTCGCTCACAATCTGCTCCATTCGCGGCGCAAAACGCTCAAACTTCCACGCCTGCTCATTTGGGTTCCTGCCAAAACCGATGGCACTGCAGTCCGGCACACGTATCTTATGGCAGTAGGCAACCTCCACGCCTTTTTCCTTTAGAATCTTCGTCACCGACCAGATTGCCCGACCCGTCTGTGCGCCGCAGGGGATGATAATAAACACATACGCCCCACTATTTATACGCAACTCTTTCACCATCCGCAACACAGGCTCCGGAGCGTTGAAATAATAACTCGGATATACCAATCCCACCACCTTTTCACTGCTTAGGTCGGCTTGCACTGCTTGGTGCAAGGGCATGGTCTGCTCGCCCAATGCCTCACCAATCTGTCTTGCAATGGCAAGACTATTACCCGTTCCTGAAAAATATACTATCATATCTAACCTGTTTGTTTTTTGCTCTTTACTCCTTGCTCTTTGCTCCTTTTTGTTAAACATTTTGCTTACGGCCTGCTTACCCTCTCCATACCGTCTCCTTACTGTCCCCGCTGTTCCTCCTCTCTAAACAGGAACGGTCTTCACGGTTTCAGTCCTTGCAGCACAAAGCGCGTCACCTCCTGTTTTCTATGCGCAATAAATTCCTCCACCTGCTTGTCTGTCTTGCCCAACATGTCGCGGAACATCGGCATCGTCAAAAAAGGAAAAACCGTCAGTGCCACAATGGTCATCAGTATATCAAAGGGCTCCACACGCGCCAGTCTGCCCGCCTCCTGCTCACGCCTGACAATGCTCTCAAACTGCACGTAGAACAGCACATACGTGGGTCTCTTCACGAAATGTTCGCGCAGGTACTCGCGCCGCTCGGGGTTCGTGACCAACTCTTCCATCACGAAATCCGGCAACCGCGGATTGGCTGTCAGTGCATCGAAATACATCGAAATGGCATGTCTCAAAAAGTCCTCGAACGACTCATTATCGCACAACGACCTGCCTATCACGTTCAGTCCCGCCTCTATCTGCTCCAAAAATATCTGCCGGAACAGATTCTCCTTGGTCCTGTAATAATAATGAACCAACGCTTGTGTGCAACCCACTTCATGGGCAATCTGCGTAGTGGAGGTTGCGGCGTAGCCCTGCCGGAAAAACAGTTCCTGAGCCACCTCGCGGATACGTACCTCCATAGTATCATTCGTATTCATATCACTTCTTCGCATACAATAATCGTGCCCTTCTGTTTATTCTGCCAACATAAAATGCAACCGGTTGGTAATATTCGCCTCGGACGTACCGGCATCGAAGTCCAGGAACAGCAGTGACAAGTTCGGGTAGCACTCTTTGTACCGGCGTTCGATACCCTTGCTAATGATATGATTGGCAATACAACCGAAGGGTTGCAGCGACACCACTTTGTTCACGCCGTGTTCCGCCAAATGACATATCTCACCCGGCAAAAACCAACCCTCACCAAAGTCTGCCGCCGAGTTGATGACCTGTCTGCTCAACCGGTGCACTTCCATGATATCCACAAACGGCTGATACAGCGGATAGTCTGCGCATAGTTTGTCGTACACATGGGCGTAGTGCCTCAGTACCTTGTTCAACATCCACGCCTGCCAGGGTGCCATGCTGTCCGAACGGATATGCTGTTTGCGGTTAATAAAAGCGTTGGGGATAGTCGTGGAAAAGAACCCTGTCAGCGCCGGCGGAACCACCTCCACACCTTGTTGTACAAGCCATTTCACCACACCTTTGTTACTGAACGAGTTGTACTTCACGTATATCTCGCCCACTACACCTACCTTCGTCACCTCCTTGCCGGCATTTGTCAGTTCCGTAAACACCCGAACCGCTTCTTTCATCAACCGCCGCATGCCCTTGTAGTCATGGTTCAGTACCAACGGCTGCACAGCCGACAGATAGTGGTCATACATCATGCGCGCCTTGCCCTGTTCTTTCTCCCGCGGAGCCGCCGGATAATACAGTTTGGCAAGGGCATCGGCAAAGAACAGAGACTCCAGTACCGGACGAATCAGTTTCTTCCACGGCATAACAAACCCGGGCTGTGTGTTGCGCTGGTCGGGGCCGATGGCAACTGACACTACCGGCACATGTGCAAAGCCCGCCTGCACCAGCGCATTCTTTATTAACGAGTAATAGTTACTCGCCCTACACTGCCCACCTGTTTGTGTGATGGCCACAGCCGTATTCTCAAGGTCATACTTGCCCGACTTTAATGCCCGCAATATACTGCCCACAACGATAGTGGCGGGGTAACAGATATCGTTGTTTGCCACCTGCAGACCCATTTCCGCGTCCGGCTGTGTGCCCATTTCCAATGGCACCAAACGATACCCTGCCAAGGCGAAAATAGTGGGCAGAAACTCATTATATCCCTCGGCAAAATACGGAGCGAGAATCACCCGCCTGCGGTCCTCCGTCTCAAACGGTTTGGTCGTCCATGCGTCCGTTTTCTTCACAACCTCTTTGGACGTGCTCTCCACCTTGCGCACACTCTCCACCAATGAGCGGATGCGTAGTTTCAGCGACCCGATATTGTTCACATCATCAATCTTCAACACGGTCAGGTTCTTGTGGTATCTGCCCAAAATCAGGCGCACCTCGTCCAGAATAAACGCATCGGGACCGCAGCCGAAACTGGTCAGTTGCACCATGTGCACTCTCGTGTAACCCGCTTTCCCCACCCAGTCTGCTGCCTTGAAGATTCGGTTCGGGTATGCCCATTGGCTCAACGCGTTCATCTCGGCATACACGCCGTTCCCCGCATGCGCCGCCACGTTCTCCGTCAGCACGTCTATACCCATGGACGACACATACTCGGCGATACGGTGCTGGATAAGTGGGTCGATATGATAAGGACGAGCCGCCAACACTATCACCATCCGGCCTTCCGATTCCGCCTTGGCATACACTTGCAAGTTGCGCTCTTCTAACCTCTGCAGATACTGCCGCTGTTCCGCCAACGCTTGCGTTACGGCATTGTCGGCGGTGGCGCTGTCCACACCCAAAGTCGCCATATATTC
>CAMOMF010000164.1 GCA_946619625.1 uncultured Bacteroidales bacterium | reverse complement strand
GTTTCTCCTCTTCTGACAGCGTGTCTCCGTAAATGTCATCCACCTTGCGGCGGATAACACCGGAGGCATTCTTTATAACATGCAGGAAAGCGCCATCGGCTCCATGAAGGTCACTCAAGAAATGTTCCGTACCTTTCGGTAGTGACAGAATGGCCTCTTTGTTAACTATTTCAGTAGCAACAGATGCCTCGTTGGGATATTTCTCGCTGAGCAGGCGCAGATAATGCTCGTCGTGTATTTTATCCATAGGTGGATGATTACTGCATATACATGTTGTATCTTTTCTCAAAACCAATCGTTGTTCGCGGTCCGTGTCCGGGGAAAACCGTCAGGTCGTCAGGCAGGGTGAACAAATTGGATCGTATGCTGTTCAATAGTTGCAACATGTCACCGCCTTCCAAATCCGTGCGCCCTACCGAACCGCGAAAGAGGGTGTCTCCTGAAAAAAGAGCCTTTTCGCCACCCTCCCCTATCAAATAACACACACCTCCGCGAGTATGTCCGGGCGTAAAGAAAGACTGGCAATGAATGCTTGATAGGTCATATTCCTCCAGCGGGATATACTCTGTAAAGGGCTCCTCCGGATAATCCATACCTATCCATTGGCGCAATTCCTTACCATGACGAAGAAAGAGTCCCGCATCGTCCGCCGACACGACAGGCTTAACCCCAAAAGTCTCCCATACATAACGCGAGCCGAGACAATGGTCAAAATGTCCGTGCGTCAAAAGATGTGCAACAGGGGTGTATCCATGCGACCGTATATAATCTGTAATACGCTTCTTCTCGTCCGGAAACAATGCGCCGCAGTCGATAATAACGGCTCGACCGTCTTCAAAACCGACCACGTAGGTATTCTCCTCTATGGGATTATTGGGGAAGGTGTGAATTTTCATTGCCGCATATTATTGGATTATGGATTAGTATTGAGGAACTTATAAGGGCAAATATACAATTTTCTTTGTCTTAAAAAATTCCTCCTCAAACCAATCAGATATGTTCACCACTTCTGCTACTTTTCTGAACGGATACACCTCAGCCTGCAGGTCACCGCCTTTCAGCATAATCAATCCATTAGGTAGCGCGTTGTGTTGCTGTTTGCATACATTCTTCATCACCAGTTTGCGCAGGTCACTTAATGGCATGACTGCACGGCTGACGATAAAATCGTACTTACCTTTCTCTTCCTCGGCACGCAACTGCTTGCATACTACGTTCTTTAGGTCGATAGCACTTGCCACCTCCTGCGCTACGCGTATCTTTTTGCCAATAGAGTCAATCAGCGTAAACTGCACCTCGGGAAACATGATTGCCAGTGGTATCCCGGGGAAACCGCCTCCGGTTCCCAAGTCCAGAATAGTGGTACCGGGTTGGAAATGAAGAAATTTTGCAATTGCAAGCGAGTGAAGAATATGATGCTCGTACAGGTTGTCAATATCCTTTCGGCTGATGACATTGATTTTGGCGTTCCATTCCGGATACAAAACGCCAAGAGCAGCGAACTGCTGCCCTTGCGCCTCAGTAAGATGAAAATATTTGGTCAATTCTTTCATATGGTTCACTTGTCACCCACACGCACCGCCCACGTGTGACGGTAGGTATATAGAGCAGAAGTTTATCGCTACCTGGTGAGGGGAGCATGAATACCCCTCCTTACCCCGGCAACAACAATTACTCCTCCGGAGCCATGTTGGTGAAGACGTTCTGTACGTCCTCATCCTCCTCAATCTTGTCAATCAGTTTCTGTACACCCTCACGCTCCTCTGGAGTAACTTCTTTCAGGTCATTGGGTATGCGTACAAACTCTGCCGACTTGATTTCGAAGCCATTCTCCTCCAGGTATTTCTGAATATCAGAATAGCTCTCGAAAGCACCGTAGATGATAATGTTGCCCTCTTCATCGGCGCCCAGTTCATCTACACCAAAGTCTATCAGTTCCAACTCCAGTTCGTCCATATCCACACCCTCTTTCGGTGCACACGTGAACACACACTTACGGTCAAAAAGGAACTGCAGACTGCCCTGGGTTCCCAGGTTGCCGCCGTGCTTGGTGAAATAAGAACGGATGTTGGCTACCGTACGCATGTTGTTGTCGGTTGCCGTTTCTACAAAGATAGCAATACCATGCGGTCCGTATCCTTCGTAATTAATCTCCTTGTATCCCTCGGTGGATTTATCTGTAGCCTTCTTGATAGCGCGCTCGATGTTTTCCTTGGGCATATTCTCATCCTTCGCCTGCTTGATGAGCACACGAAGACGCGGATTACCGTCCGGATCCGGACCACCGGCGCGAACAGCTATTGTGATTTCTTTACCGATTTTAGTAAATGTTCGGGCCATGTGACCCCAACGTGCCAACTTCGTGGCTTTGCGATATTCAAATGCGCGTCCCATTGTATAATTGTATTAAAAATTCCAAATTTGGTGCAAAGTTACAAAAAAAATATGAAATATACAAATTATTTACCAAAAAATGTGCAATAAATTTTGTCAATTACGTTTTTTTTTGTATCTTTGCAGTCGATTTTGGAATGATGCTCCTATTGTATCGCCATGGGAGCATAAATTTTTGTTGTATGCACTTGCGCAAAACTATATATATATTATTCGCATTTTTTGCCTCAGTGGCATCATCTTTTGCTGAAGAATCCGAACTGCCTGTGGTGGAGATGACGGCTGACCGTACTATCATCTATCCGCAACGTATGGAACTCAATGGCGAAGAAACATTGTTCGATTTGCTGCAACTCTACCCAGACCTGCTCACCAATGGGCATGACAACTGGTTGGAGGGATATAGTATCCGTATCAATAATGGCACTTACGGAGGTGATATGCGCATTATTCTGAAGGAAACGAAAGCCTCATCCATACAAATGGTGCAAATCAGTGACAACCCCGGGGTCGCCAAGGGAACGACGGGCATCAACGGTGTTGTGGATGTGTTTTTGCTCCCGCAAGAACAGGGACCCCATGGCACGATTGGTGCACAGATATCCACCAACCTGACGGTGACACCATCGGTTGGTTTCACTTACGGGTCAGAGAACACTGATATTCTTGTCAATTCCTCCTACAACTACCGGCACACCCGTCCCATTCCAACTCACGAACAGTACGGCAATTTCCACATGATTAACCGCCTGAGTGAAAAAGACGAATTGTACACCTATTTTACTGAATCGTACGCGCGCGTACATAGTGTTGTTGACACCCTGCGTGCCGATGACAGAGATTTCAATGCTCAAATACGGCATTATCATCACTTTACGCCCAAAGCCGGCATGATGACCGCACTGATATATCACCATACTTTTGCCCCTCGTGTCAAATTCTCGCTCAACGATGGTCACACCATCTCCTTCATGTCTTCTGATTGGCAGGGAACTATCGCCGCTTGTCAGGAGATGGGCATGACATTTTTCGACGGCTTTCAC
>CAMOMF010000163.1 GCA_946619625.1 uncultured Bacteroidales bacterium | reverse complement strand
TCGCAGAGTACATGCAGCAAATTGCACCCAAATCCGTGAAAGTAAAAGTGACGCCCATGCACGGCGGACAGGGGTATGTTTGTCCCATTGACTTGCCGGCATACAAGGCTGCAGAAAAGGGCTTTGAGGTGGCATTTGGAAAGAAACCGTTAGCAGCACGCAGGGGGGGCTCGATACCTATTATCTCCACTTTTGAAAAAGTATTGGGGCAGAAAACCATCCTAATGGGATTCGGCTTGGAAAGCAATGCAATCCATTCACCTAATGAAAATATGGACCTTGAGGTGTTTGAAAACGGAATAGTTGCCGTTACCGAATTTTATAAAGAATATGCAAAATAAAATGGTGAAATTGTAAATCTTTAAATAACAAATAGTCAAATAGTAAATTGTCAAGATGGATAAGAATACTGGAATCGGCTTGGTATTGATAGCCGCAATATTGATTGGTTTTTCATTGTTTAACCGTCCGTCACAAGAAGAGTTGGCACGACGCCAGCACGTTCAGGACAGCATTGCCGAGGTGAACCGTGCACGTGCAGAAGCAGCGGCAATGCAGGCTGCAGAAATAGATTCGTTGCGAGCCATGGAGGGAGAGGTGTCTTCAGAAGCAACGGCAGAAGAAAAAGAAGCACTGCTGAAGGCACAATATGGCACGTTGGCACCTGCTGCTGAAGGTTGCAATGAGGGGTTTGCTGTAGAAAGCAAATTGTTGAAACTGACATTCTCACCCAAAGGTGGTATAATAACCAAGGCGGAACTAAAGAACTACAAAACATATGGTGACAGCATCAATCCGTTGGTGTTATTCGATGAGCAGGATAAGAAACAGAGCTTCACTTTAGTGACAACGGATAATCGCGTTCTCTCAACGGAAAATCTGTATTTCCGCGCGCTGCCGATCTCGTTGGACACCGCAGGGAATCAGGTTCTTACATTTCGTTTGCAGACTGTTTATCCCGAGTCCTATTTAGACTTTGTATATACTATCCCTGATAGTAACTACATGATTGACTTTAGTATTCGTGCGCACGAAATGCAACATGTATTAGCGGGCAATGTGAATGACCTGGAAATGCGTTGGGAGCAACAGATTCCGCAACAAGAACGCGGACGTCGTTTTGAGGAGCGCTATGCCCAGTTGCAGTATATGTTTACCAACCGTGACATTGAGAAACTGTCTGAAAGCAAGGCTGATCGTGAGAAAGTGACCGGCAAACTGCGTTGGATTGCCTACAAGGACCAGTTTTTTTCAACGGTGATGATTGCCCGTGGGGAAGGTTTCGAGTCTTCCGTTTTGGAAAGTGAGCCGATGAACAAGTACTCGCGTTACATCAAGAGTTACAAGACAAACACCTCGTTCGCCTTTGATCCTACGGGTGCTACATCCAGTGATTTCAGTTACTATTTAGGCCCGAACCACTATCACACGCTGAATGCTTACGATGATGGCAAGCAGAAATACGAGCGTCTGCGTCTGCGCGAACTGGTGCCACTGGGTTGGGAGATTGTGGCATGGATTAACAGAATCTTGGTTATCCCGATGTTTGACTTGTTCAAGCATTGGGGGTTGAATATTGGTCTGATTATCTTGCTGATGACCATTGTTATCAAGTTAATTATTTTCCCCTTTACGTTCAAGAGTTACAAGTCGTCCGCCAAGATGCGTGCCCTGAAACCTCAAATGGACGCTATCAACGAGAAATATCCTCCTGAGAAAATGGCAGAACGTCAGCAAGCCACAATGGCGCTATACAGTCAGGCGGGAGTTTCGCCCATGGCGGGCTGCCTGCCCATGTTGTTCCAATTCCCGGTAGTGATGGCTATGTTCTGGTTCTTCCCTACTGCGATAGAACTTCGCGGCGAGTCTTTCCTTTGGGCGGAAGACCTGTCCACCTATGACGCAATTCTCTCGTGGGATAAGTACATTCCGGTGATTTCCTGGGCATTCAATAACCACCTGTCGCTGTTCTGTATCTTGTTTACGGTGACCAACTTCGGCTATACTTACATTACGATGCAGACTCAATCCACAGGTAATGATCCGACAGCGAAAATGATGCGATGGATGATGTATCTGATGCCGCTGATGTTCTTCTTTATGTTCAACGACTATGCAGCAGGTTTGTCGTACTACTACTTCCTCTCGTTGCTCATCTCTATTCTGCAGACGATGATTTTCCGTTGGACGCTGAACGATAAGCGTATGTTGGAAGAAATGGAGAAGGCCAAAGCGAAGAAAAAAAATGCGCCTAAGAAGAAATCAGGTTTCATGGCTCGTTTGGAACAAATGCAGAAGGAACAACAAGCGCGCATGCGTGAACAAATAAAAGAGCAGTCCAAACGTCAGTATAGATGATACTTGTCGGTTCCGGCAATATGGCAACCAATCTTGCGTACGCTTTCCGAAAGGCGGGTGTACGTATTGATTGTGTTTATAGCCACCAGTTGCACCATGCTGAAGAGTTGGCACTGAAAGTAGGCGTAGCGTGCTATACGGACGATTTGCAGAATGTAAACGATGTGCTGAAACAAGATTCCTCTAATCAAGTGGTTATCTATTGCTTGAAGGATAGTGTACTACCGGAAGTGTTGTCATGTATTGATGCGCCTGACGCTATTCATTTACACACAGCCGGTTCCATGGGAATAACGGTGTTTGCAGGAAAGAACAAACCGCATTGCGGAGTATTGTATCCATTCCAGACCTTATCCAAGGAACGTGTACTTCCTTTTGACAATCTGCCAATCTTTATTGAAGCTACCAACGAAGCGGATTTATTGCGAATTCGTCATATCGCTGAGCAGATTTCCACGAAAGTGTATCTGGCTGACTCTGAGATACGTAAACGCTTGCATTTAGCAGGTGTGTTTGCAAATAATTTCAGCAATTGTATGTATGCTATTGCAGCAGAGATACTGGAACCTACGGGGCTTTCTGAAGAGGTGCTTTTGTCGCTTATTGATGAAACAGCGGCAAAAGTACATACGATGCCTGCACGTCGAGCACAAACAGGACCTGCTATTCGTTATGATGAAAGTATTATGAACGCGCATTTGCAGTTGTTGGATGATGCCAATTTGCAAGACATTTACCGGGCAGTATCGAAAAATATTCATGAAAACCAATGAGGACCCTACGCTACATAGGAGTTGTAATCGCATTGATTGTATGCATATGGATGCATGCCGAAGTGGCGGTTTATACCGTTACATCATATCATGATATTGCACTTACTGAAGGCGTGACTCCGGTCGGTTCCACGGCTACTTTTTTTTCTACTACTGCGCGCAGCACGCAGATTACTGCGGGTAACGATGCCGAAATCGTGTTAAGTGGATATGACGGACTGCACATTATCTCTATCACGTTGTATATGCACTCCAATCAGTCTTCAGGTAGGGGTTCTCTGCAAGTGTCGGCTGGCGATTCGATAATAGCGGTGATTGCTGATGCTCCTTTTGCTGACGAAGCATGGAACGGGGCATATGTTGGTGGAAATGAATGGGTGTCAATAGCCGTTCCGATGAATGGATATAATGTGCGAAGTGGAGAACATATTTCTATCCAAGTGCACGCAACTGTCAATTCGCTTTATTTAGGGGGTTGCAGGATTCATTATCGAGAAGGAATAGAGAAGAGAATGCCAAAGACGGTTTCTTTCTCTACCGGAACAGAAAGGGAAATACCATCTATTACTGAGAGAAATGTCGGACAGGGAATATTGCTTCCATCGCTGCCTGATGCTGATTCCATCTGGCGTTTCTTAGGTTGGACAGAGACTCGACATGCACATTCCACGGTGTGCCCGAATTATTATCTACCGGGTACGGTCTATGTCCCCCAAAGCAATATAACTTTGTATGCATTATATACCAATGGTTCTGCAAGTATAGGAATAGCGCAGGACACCACTTTTGAGTCCGGACTATATGCAATTGTTTCCGGAGAACCGTATAATTGTATGATGTGTGGCAGTGTGGTGGATCGCAAGGTTCAAACACAACACGTAGAAATAACTTGGGGAGCGGACAGTTTGTACAAACTGTTACAAGATACTATTCCTATTGATTGTCAATACTATGTTACTTTTAATGACTCTGTTGCTACAATTCAGCATGAAGCATCAGGGAAATGGATAGGTTATTATTCGTCCAAATCATCCAAATATCTTCATTCATCTGAAAAAGAATGGAATGTGATGCATACTTCAAGACACTCAGTGTTCTTGTTTCATGATGCAGATGTACATGGTCTGATGTATGGTCTGCATCCTAATTTGAATCAAGAAGGAACATGGTATGCTGACACTCGCCTAATGCCGCAGATGAACCAGCGTTTTTTGCTACTTTTTGCCGTACCGGATAGCGATCCAGAGAAGACTCTATATACAACCAACCCACTTTCGGGAGTACATTTGGATAATTATAAAGAATGGAAACCGCTTATCAAGAATGGTGTATTATATAATCCGAGTAGAGAAACGCTTCGCATATACTCTTTGCAGGGGCAAATTATCCGATATTCACCAGAAGACATCTACATAGCAGATTTGCCAACAGGATTGTATATCATCTGTTCATCGCAAGGAAGTCAAATCATTAAGTGGGGAAAGTAATGGATATGTGGTTCGCCTCCATATTGTTCTTGTGTGTTACTATCGGTTGGTTTTCATACCGTTGGTATGATAAAGGTGCACTAAGTAAGTCTTTGACAAGTAATGGATGGTTTTCACCATGGATAGTAAATCTGCTGCATTGGGGAATAGTGCTGATGATGTTGTGGATTACGGCTGATGACTTATTCCCCGTTACGAACAGGCTATGGTATAGTTTGGCTATATGGATTCCTATACTATGTGTGTCCTCCTTTTTTTCTTATTGGCCGATTGAACCTAAACAAGTTGATATGGAAGGCAATAACTCCATTGGTATCATGGTGTTTCATGGGTTAGTTACTCTTTCTGTGATTATGACCCCTTTATATTTGTATGCAGTATGGCGAAATGCGAGCGAATTGGGTTCAGAAGGAGCAGGAGAGTTGGTGCGCAACCTTCGTGACATGGCATTGGAGGACAAAAATTATGGATTACTTGGTTGGGTTTTTGTTATCAACAAGTTGCTATATGTTGTAGCGATATGTTGGCATAAGAAATTGCATTGGTGGATATTGCTGATAGTGTTTGTCTTGAACATTCTCACTGCCGCATCAGTGATGGAGAAGGGGTACTTGGTGTTCCTCGTAATTGTAGCGGCATGGTTGCTGTACGAACAAGGGGTTGTAAAGATGTGGCATATTGGATTGACCGTAGTATTAGCATTGGTTGGCGCATATTTCTTTACGTTAATTCGTACCTATGCTGAAACAGATGCACAGGATTTGATGTCTTTTGAAGATTTCTTCAAGATATACGTAACGTCTTCATCAGTAGCATATTGCTACATGCCAACGGAAGCAGAGATACAAGTTGGTCACAAAAGCCTTTTCATGGTTTACCATATTCTGAACCGTTTGGGAATAGGTTCTTTTGAGGTGATGGAGCGTGTGCAGCCTTTTATCAATGTGCCTGTTGAAACAAACACTTACACCGTAATGCAACCTTTCTATGCAGATTTTGGCTATCGAGGTTTGGCATTTTTTGCCTATTT
>CAMOMF010000162.1 GCA_946619625.1 uncultured Bacteroidales bacterium | reverse complement strand
GTGCTGCTGCGCAGATAGGTATTTTCGTTACCTTTCTTTGTGCAAATGCGCTGGGACTCACCGGTATTGATGCCATCACTTTCACCGAGGCGGAAGCCGCTTCTATCGGTATCATTGGTGGCGCGGACGGACCTACCTCTATCTTCCTCACCTCCAAACTGGCACCGCAACTGCTGGGACCTATCGCCATTGCAGCCTATTCGTACATGGCGCTTGTGCCGGTAATCCAGCCGCCCATCATGCGCGCGCTCACGACTAAAGAGGAACGTGCGATCAAGATGAAGCAACTGCGTCCTGTCAGCAAGACGGAGAAAATCGTCTTCCCCATCTTGGTGGCTACCGTTGTGGCACTCATCCTGCCTGATGCCGCTCCCTTGATTGGATGCCTGATGTTGGGTAACCTGATGAATGTGTGCGGAGTAGTGGACCGTCTGAGCAAGACTGCGCAGGAAGACTTGATGAATATCGTTGTCATCTTCCTGGGTCTGTCTGTCGGTGCTACGGCTACAGGTGACTCTTTCCTTAACGCCAAGACCCTTATGATTCTCTGCATGGGTATCATCGCCTTTGGTCTCGGCTCGGCAGGAGGTGTCCTCTTGGCTAAACTGATGAACCTCTTCTCCAAGGACAAAATCAACCCGCTTATCGGCTCTGCCGGTGTTTCTGCCGTGCCAATGGCGGCTCGTGTCAGTCAGACTGTCGGACAGGAAGAGAACCCCGGAAACTTCCTTCTCATGCATGCCATGGGACCGAATGTGGCTGGTGTTATCGGCTCTGCCGTTGCTGCAGGTGTACTGCTCTCTATGGTGGGATAACACAGTCAACAAAAAAGCCCCGTTTCGGGGCTTTTTTTTGTTTATACCTTTAACTGTGTTGTTGTGCATTCCACTTAGTTATGGGAATTTATGTCAACTCAGCACAATCCACAATGCAGCAGTGTGACTGAGTGAACCTAAAAGTATAAAGACATGCCAAATGGCATGGAAATAGGCGTATTGCTCGTCTTTTGCAAAGAAGAACGCCCCTATACTATAGAAAATTCCCTCCGCTAATATACAGAAGAAGGCGGTATGCGGAAGCGCTTTCCATAATGGTACTATCACCAACAAAGCCGCCCAACCCATTACCAAATAAAGTGTCAATGATAGATTGGGATACTTGCCCAGTGCTTTTACTTTTCCGATAATGCCTGCCACTACGCATGCCCATAGGAAACCAAACAACGCCCAGCCTCTCCAGCCGTCCAACACACCCAGACAGAGTGGGGAATAACTGCCGGCAATCATGACGTAGATACAGATGTGGTCGTATATGCGCAGTATGCGTTTCGTCTCTGTGCCCGGCGTCACGATGTGATACAAGGTGCTACTCAGGTACATAAACAGCATGCCTGCTAAAAACAGCGCAATACCTACAATCATTTTGGGTCCGTACTGAACAGACATTGCTATCATCGGATATGCTATTGCCAGCGTACCCAACACGCCAACTGCATGTGTCCATGTGTTGGCAATCTCTTCTCCGGGTAATCGTCTCATTCTAATAAGATTGTGCTTGTTTATACTGAAATTGCCGTTTTGATTGTTGTTAATTATACTGAAATTGCCGTTGGGATTGTTGTGCCTTATTCCAAATCAACGGAGATGGGCTGTAAAGGCTGATGTTCGGCAGTGCAACGCAGATTCTGGAGGAACTGTTCAATACGCCATTCAACGGTATTCCTGTACATTTTGCGGCTGATAAACAAGTTGAAGAACCATCCGAATTTGCAGTGCGTGACGACACTGATTCGCTGCGTGCCGACTTCGTACGGGTCGGAACTGCCGGATGGTACAAGCGTTACGGTTGCATCCAAATGCTTGATCATGTTGCTGAAGTTGTCCACTCCGAAAAAGATTGTTCTGTTTGATGCGTAGCCTGTTCCGCTGTGTTCTTTGGGCAATTCGCCATTGTGCATTCTATTGTCTGACAGGATAGGCTCTACATGCATCTGATTGGTTTTTCCTCTTGGAGAAATCAGCGATAAATCGATGGCAAGAATCTCTCTCTCGGGAAAATATCGAACCGTGTCGTAATGGATGACAAAGCCTTGCTTGCGCGAGTCAGTCTGCTCTCCCGTGCCATAAAAAGCCCATGCAAACATATGTTCAGGGTTGTTTTGCAGGTCCGACATGATGGAGTCCAATACCATGTTTGCTTCAATCTGGCTGCACTGCATCTCGACTTCTCCTACAGATTCATATACACCGTTGCGGTAAGTGCTGAATACAGTTAATAATATAGATAGTATAAATTTCATTTGAATCAACTATGTAGCATGATGGTTTTACCATTCTATTTATTTATTCCGTTTATATATACAAAAAACCGCGCCAATGCGGCGCAGTTCCTTCGGGTAGTGCTACCGGGATTCGAACCCGGGTTTACGGCGTGAGAGGCCGTTGTCCTAGACCCCTAGACGATAGCACCGGAGCCTTGTTTTCAAAAGCGGGTGCAAAGGTACTGCTTTTTTTTGACATGACCAAATATTTTTAAGGAAAAATGCAAATATTTTTTATTTTTGACTATTTTGGAGCCTAAATATTGTTTTTTTTTCGAATGAAAGCGGCGTTTTTGTTCGTTGAATGTGCGTTGAGGCAATAGTTAGTAACAGGTGCACCTGTGCGAAACTGTGCTACAATAGATCCTGCAAGTAAGCGAATCATTGAAGAATCACTAAGGAATCACAAAGGAATCACAAAGGAATCACAAAGGAATCACGTAGGAATCACCTAGGAATCACCTACGAATCACCTACGAATCACCTACGAATCACCTACGAATCACCTAGGAATCATCAAATGCATGTATCATGCCGGAATCATGCAACAATCATGCCGCAATAACTTATTTCTTTAGCAAAATACCGGTTACGCTGTACACTTTTCCTTCGCGCAAGATTACCAATTGTCCGTCCATGAACATCTTTTCTGCATTTCCGGCTTTTTCGGCTTTGGGCTTATTGTTGAGGTTGGCGATTCCTTCTCCCCATTGTGAGCGAAGCCAATTTACCCGCCATGTGAGGTTGGCCATGTATTGGTTGTAGGCGCTGTTCATGTCGCGATTGGTGCGTACATTGCTGCTACGTTTCCAACAATCGGCATCCTTCACAGCCGCACTTTGCACCTTGTTCTTGAAGGCTAAAATGTCGTTTTGGACATCGCTGTAGTGAGTAGTCAGGAACTCGTACCAGTACTCTTGTACACGCTGTTGAAAAGCGGCAAAGGTGGCAATTTGTCCAATCCAATATTGCGGGAAAGAGGGGTTTTCATAAACAAATCGCTCCTGGTGACGCCAAAACGAATTGCCAAAATCCCAAACCGGACCGAAGTACCACTTGGCGCTGTCACCCATGTCACGGTAGAAATAGCAACTGCCGTGAAAAGACTCTGTGTCCTCGGTTATCTCCTGCACGAGGTAGAATTTGGCCAGTTCGTCCAAGTCCACCATTTGCTGCCAGTGTGCAGAGGAGGACTCGTAAAACGCCTCGTTCAGCGTGGCAATCTCGGCATTGATATACTCCAATTGCGTGTCATTCAGTGTGTCCGGGTTGTGGATAGTGATCATTATTTCTTGGCCATTCCCTTCGCGAATACGTAATTGGTTTTCAGCAGAATAGTTGTCTATTTCCAACAGCCATCCTCCCCGTATCGAGTCCGGGTCTGTGCAGTCCTTGGGTTGTTCGGAAATATTGATGCGGTGTGTCTGAATGCGTACTGTTTCTGTCAGGAAATACAACCCTTTGTATTCACCATTCAGGACCAACTCAACCGGTTCCTGATGAGGTGTCCAGCGAAGTCCCATGTGTTCGCTCAGGATGTAACCGACTGTATTTCTCAGAAATCAGAGGTTATCGTCAGCCGCCGCCAGAAGTGCCCAATGTTTGCCCTGAGGCATGCCCAACACGCGGTGACTTTCGTCCAGCCGTATTTTATAGGGCTTTTTGTCAAATCCAGTCCATGTCCAGTTGCCTCGTCCTCTTATTTGCATTGGTGCAGGTGACTGTGCCGTCCCTACCGTGTCTTGCGGAGCAACACCCTTGTTGTCAATGAAAATGGTTCCACTTATGTAGTTCTCTTTGTCTGTTACGGGTGCTCCGTTGGCTGTAGTCACATATACTATAGGTAATGTTCCGCTCGGGCTGACTCCAGAGGCGGTAAGTGTTCCTGTGCATAAGAGCAGGAGAATCTCTACTTTCCTGTTGCGCTTTTTTCCGATTAGTCGTGTCGGAATGACAATCCATATCAGCACCAATACCAGAATAATGGTCAGCCCCAGCGTAATGCGTATTATATTCCAGAGTAAAGAGGACCCTTCGGTTTCTTCCTGCACGTCCTGAGCCGGTTTTAATTCATAGTCTTTCAGTTCAAACGCCACCATGTATCCTTTTGCATCGGGTTCGTCTCCTTTTTTCTGTTTGTAATATATATAGTTCGCGCGCCCGAGACCTTTTACATGCACGCTTCCAATGGCGTGTGGAGGGATGGCGACTTCGGTGCGAATGTTTTCTTTGCCCAAATTTTGTCCCTCTTCGTCCATATATATCAGCAGGGCTTTGACTTGTCTGACCTCCTCATCCATATTGTTTCTGAGGGTAAGAACAGCGGTGTTTTGCTTGATGTTTTCAGTGAACGACTCCATCGTGATGTCCCCGGTGGCAACCTTTTTTGCAAAGGTTGTCGTGGGGATAATGAGTAATATGAATATGAGCAATCTGCTGCGCATGTTTTCTGCTTTTTATATTTTCGGGTGCAAAGTTACTACTTATTTTCCAAATATGCAAATAAAAAGGTCTCTTTCTATCATTTTTTACCCTTTAACTCTTGCATATATCAAAAAAAAGTTGTAACTTTGCGCCCTAAAATAGTAAATACCTATGAAAAAAATGGCTTTTTTGATGGTTCCCATCTTGGCACTTGCAGGATGTCACAACCGAAAACAATCGTACCAGTCTGTACTTGAATACCCAGTTAAACAAGGACCAGCCGAGGAAGTACTCTATACGCCGGAACACACCCTTTTCTCCGTTTGGTCGCCCAATGCTGACACGGTTATGCTTTACCTTTACGACCAAGGGGAAGGAGGCGAACCGCTACGTTCTACCTTGCTCAAACCCCAAAAGGATGGTGCTTGGACAGGCAAGCAACATGGTGATTTGGATGGTCTGTTCTACACTTTCCGTATCAAAGAGAATGGTAAATGGTATGAAGAAACGCCCGGTATTTTTGCCAAGGCTGTGGGCGTAAACGGCAATAGAGGGGCAATTGTGAACATGCTCAAAACCAATCCTGAAGGCTGGGCGGAGGACAAGCGTCCAGAGATGAAAGACTTAAATGACGCTGTTATATACGAAATGCACTGGCGCGATTTCTCGGCACACCAAAACGGTCATTTCCGTTATCCCGGCAAGTTTATCTGCCTTACCGAGGAAAATGTATTTTCCGATGCGGGGCAACCTCTTGGTTTGCAGCATCTCAAGCAGTTAGGTGTTACCCATATACATATCCTTCCCTCTTTCGATTTCGGCTCTATTGACGAGCGTGGTGGCGAGGGGCCGGCAAAAGTGCTGGAGTCCGGTGCTGCGGAAGGTGGCAACTATAACTGGGGCTATGATCCGAAGAACTACAATGTACCTGAGGGCAGTTATTCCACCAACCCTTACGACCCTGTTTGCCGAATCATGGAAATGAAACGCATGATTCAGGCATGTCACAATGCCGGAATCCGCGTGATTTTGGATGTGGTCTATAACCATACATACAATGTGGAAAACTCGGGCTTCACGAATACGGCTCCCGGGTATTTCTACCGCACCACTCCGGAAGGTGAACTGGGCAATGCTTCCGGCTGCGGGAACGAGACGGCTTCGGAGCGACCCATGATGCGCAAATTCATGGTTGAGAGTTGCCGTTATTGGCTCAATGAGTACCATATCGATGGTTTTCGTTTTGACCTGATGGGTATTCATGATATTCAGACAATGAACGAGATACGTCATATGGCAGACGAAATTGACCCGACTATTCTTATCTACGGCGAAGGTTGGGCAGCCGGTGCTCCTCAGCAACCCGAAGACCGCTTGGCAATGAAAGCCAACACGCGTGAACTGGACCGTATTGCGGCTTTTTCAGATGATATGCGAGACGCTTTGCGCGGACCGTTCTCCGATGACCGTGTGGGTGCTTTCCTTGCCGGACTGCCGGGATTCGAGGAGTCCATCAAGTTCGGATTGGTCGGTGCTATTGACTATCCGCAAATAAACATGGAATTGGTTAATTACAGCAAATCGGCATGGGCAAATAATCCTGCACAGATGATAGCCTACGTCAGTTGCCATGATGATATGTGTCTGGTGGACCGTCTTCGCGCCTCTGCCGGTGTGCGCAATGCAGAGGAAACGGTCAAACTGGACCTTTTGGCACAAACGGCAGTGCTCACCAGTCAGGCAATTCCATTCATTTTCTGTGGTGAAGAGGTGATGCGCGACAAGAAAGGAGTGCACAATTCATTCTGTTCACCCGATGAAATCAATGCTATAGATTGGAGCCTTAAGGATGCCAACAAGCCTGTCTTCGACTATTATGCAGGTCTCATCGCCCTCAGAAAGGCGCATCCAGCATTCCACATGGCTGATGCAGAACTGGTTAGACAGAATGTACATTTTGCTGAGGCACCAAACAATGTGGTGGTGTATATGATTGATGGAAAAGCTGTTGCAGACAGCAACTTCATTGTTATCCTTAATGCCAACAGAAAAGCGTTATCTATTGACGTGCCCGTTAATGGTTACAAGGTTATTGTTCGTGACGGTGTAGTCAATCCCGAAGGTCTTGGTTATGTAGCAGACGGCAAAGCTATTGTTCCGGCACAGAGTGCTCTTATTCTGCAGGAAATGTAGTTTATACCAAACTCTCTAAATATCTCATTGTCAGTCTTGACAATGCATACCGATGCAAATCGGTCCAAGGAATGGGGACGCAACCGTTAATCAGCGGTAGCGTCTCTACTTTTTTTTCTGTAAACAGTACGTGTAAACGTTGGTGTGACAGCACATGTGTGAATGACCGTCCATTCGTATCGGTAAAAGCGTTTTCTGTCTCCTCCAGAACAAATTCCCACAGGTGCTGCCATATATCTTTTTCTGTCCTTTGGTGCAGTAAAGTCATACCGTCAGGTGTCCGATAAACGGTGTAGTGAAAATAGCGGTCACGTACGGCGGGACGCTGTTTCCTTACGGGAAGCAGTTCGGCTGTTCCGTGTAGATTGGCAAGGCAAGAATCACCAATAGGGCAATGTGCACAATCCATCCCTGTGGGCGTGCAATACAGCGCGCCAAACTCCATCAATGCCGAGTTATGCAGCCGTGGGTGCTCCTTGTCCAGTATTTCCCATGCAAAAGTGCGGAATCGTTTCTTTCCCGCAGTCGTGTCAAAAGGCTCTTCGCAGTCATACAGGCGGGAAAGCACCCGATACACATTTCCATCTGCAGCAGGGTAGGGTGCGTCGTATGCGAAAGACATGATTGCGCCGGCGGTATATTCGCCTACGCCGGGCAATGCCACCACCTGCTCGAAAGTATTGGGGAAGGGTTCCCAACCATTATCTACTATCATTTTAGCCGCTTTGTGCAAATTGCGGGCGCGGCTATAGTAGCCTAATCCTTGCCATAAAAGCAGCACTTCGTCTTCACTCGCCTCGGCAAGGGTATGTACGTCCGGAAACTGTTTGATAAAGCGCAGATAGTATTCCAACCCCTGCTGAACGCGGGTCTGCTGCAAGATAATCTCCGACAGCCATATCCTGTATGCCGAGCGTGTCTCACGCCATGGCAGTACGCGCTTGTTCTGCTCGTACCATCTACCTAATGACTTATGAATCTGCCTGATATTCACTACTCTTGTACGCTGTACAAATGTCAGCACGCTTGCCCCAATGGGTGCAACTCCTATGCTTCTTTCTTGATAGTCACGTCGCAGTGCGGATATGCAAACGTAAAGCCTTGTTTGGGTAACTCAGTGTACAATTTTTTCTGCAGGTCGAAATACACATCCCAGTATGCCGCTGACAACACCCATACGCGCACTACAAAACTGATGTCGTTCGAGTTCAGCCGGTTCAGCGCCACAAACGGGTCGGGAATAGGAATTCCATTGGTATTAACCGAGGTCGGACCTTGTGTGAGCGGTCTCTTGTCCGCAGATGTCAAGACTCGTGTGTCTTCCGAAATCAGTTTCTTGATGGCATCTATGCATGCATCGGCATCAACGCCGTAGTCCACACTGACCTCCAGGTCAACGCGTCGCAATTGTTGTGCGTTGTAATTCTCGATGTTCCCATTCGACAAACTGCCGTTTGGCAGTATCACCACGCGGTTGTCCGGTGTGAGTATCTTGGTGGAAACGATGCTCACGTCCATCACCGTGCCTTTATGACCGCCTGCTTCGATAAAGTCACCCGCCTTAAAAGGCTTGAATGCCAATATCATGATTCCACCGGCAAAGTTCTGTACCGTGCCCGACAGAGCCATGCCGATAGCCATACCTCCCGCTGCCAACAAGGCGGCAAAAGAAGTGGTGTCAACGCCTAAGGTTGATATGGTTATCACAACCAGTAGCACCGTTAACATAATGCTCACAAACGAACTGATAAACGATGCCAAGGTACGCTCGGTTTTCTTTCTGGCGAATATCCGCTCCATGATCTTCTTGACCCGCCCAATCAGCCACGCGCCAACGATGTAAATAACTATCGCAGCCAACACCTTCATTCCGAAATGTATGGCACTTTCTTGTACGTTATTCCAAAATGTGTTCGGGTCATTTTTCAGCAACTCGATGGCAGCCTCTTGTGCCTGCTTGAGCGAGTCCAGTTTGATACTCTCAGGACTCGGAGTCAAATCGATGTCAATTATCATATGTACTCCTCTTTTTATGAAATTTGCCACAAAGGTACTGCTTTTTTTTTACATATGCAAATTCTTAGCGTTTTTTTTCTCATATTATTTGCAAATATCAGAAAAAAGTAGTACCTTTGCACTTCAATTCACATAAAGGTATTACCAAATATGGACCAATATTCACATCGTTATTCCGTCACTGCTGCGGATATGGACACTCGTTATCGTATTACTCCTAATGCTATCTTGCTGTATTATCAAGATGCGTGGGCGCGGTTTATGGGCTGTCTGCATATGGCAGCTTTTGATGTAGTCAAGCACAATCTTATGTGGGTGATTTCTGAGTTCAATGCATGGTTCTCGTCTGACACTGCTTTTTGGGGCGAAGATATAGATGTGGTGGTTTGGAACAGCGAAGTATCCGCACTCCGCGTCTATGCTGATTTTCGCATCTTAAAAACTAACAAAACGGAATTGGCGCATGGCTACGGGTGTTGGACGCTGCTGGATACACAGACCCATCAACTACGTCCACTTTCCGCCCTCCCTCACCCGTTGCCCGTACTCCCACAGTTTACTACTGATTCTCACAAAAAACTCCGTTACCCTACGGAAGGAACGCCCCTCAATCAGATTGAGCATAAAGTTAATCCTATCAATCTGGATTTCAACAAGCACGTCAACAACCGCACTTATCTCAGTATTGCCATGCAGTTTGCCGATTCGCAGTTCATGGATGAACATGCTATCACGACACTTTCCATCCGTTGGCTGTGTGAAAGTTTCCTCGGCGACACTCTACGTTGCCGCCTTACTCTTCTCCCCCGAGACCAAATGGACGGAGTTTATGCCTATTTACAAAAGATTGAACGAGACGGGGGAGAGGCAGCGGCGCAGATTTACTCGGAGTGGGCACCTCGTACATTCATAACCGATATTACCCTGCATGCTTCACGGACTTAGGATCCAAGACATTTTCTGATTTACCCATTTTTTCATATACACATTTTTATTTCCTACCATGAACTGCAAAAGAAATATAGGCTTGCTTCTTTTCCTGGCAGCACTTTCGCTGCCAATTGTCCCGGCTCAGACACGCGTCTCTTTCCCTCATCCCGAAACATGGACGGCGTCTGAGTTGGCACCCTATGTTGGGCAGACTATCACTTTTGAGCAACCTGTTTACGTCTGCAACAATTATTACAGTAATCTGACGGTCAGTCTGCACCGGCTTATGTCGCCCACCAATCAGGAACTGCCTGCCAGTACTGCATATCATAACCTGCTTACACTGAATAATAAAGCCATGGTGCAACTGACCGGTTTGGACGACTACCACCGCATGGGCGAGGTGTTCGGTGAACTGACGGTCAGGGTGGCATCCACCGGTACTTTGACCTACGTGAGCCATCGTTCCCTTGCCGGCACCCGCGCCGACCTGCAAACCGTGCCATCAGTGGACATGCGCGGCACACACAACCTGCTTGTTTGTGCGCTGAATTGCGAGTACTACTTGGTTGAGAACCTCGGGACAGGCTACGGTCCGGACAATGCTTCCCAGTCTGCCCAACAGCACGAGAAAATCATGGATGCCATCGGACGTATCAATGCTGATATCTACGGCTTTGTGGAAGTGGAACAAGGGCAGGCGGCTCTTCGCAAACTGGCTCAGGGACTTACTGCGGCTACGGGACGGCATTTCACTTGGATAGACGACGGCGGTTCGGCTTCCGGCAGTTACGTGAAAGTAGGGTACGTTTATTGCAGCGATGCGGTCAAGCCTTTCGGCGAATTGCGCTCGGACAACTCAGGTGTAGCTAATCGCAAGAAAATGCAGGCATTTGAACATCTGAGCACAGGTGAACGTTTTATCTTCTCTATCAACCACTTCAAGGCGAAGAGCGGTATAGCTACCGGTGCGGATGCAGACCAAGGGGATGGGCAGGGTATATATAATCACGCGCGTACTATTGAGGCGCAGTCGGTAGTGTCGCAGTCTGCTGTTGCCGTCAATTTCTACCACGACCCCGATGTCCTTGTAATGGGAGACCTGAACGCTTATGCCATGGAAGACCCTATCACCACGCTCACACGCGCAGGCATGACCGATTTGCACCGTTTTTTCCATGCTGATTCGTCCTACTCCTACACTTTCCATGGCGAGGCGGGTTATCTGGACCATGCGCTGTGCAATGACGCTCTGCTTCCGCAGGTGACCGGCATGGCGGCGTACCATATCAATTCCGATGAGCACGACCGCTACACCTACGATAAGTCTTCCGACCGTACCATGTTCCGTTGTTCTGACCATGATCCTATCTTAGTGGGACTCTGCCTTGGTGCTAATATCATTGACCAGCGCATTGCTGATGCCAGTGCCGCCGAAGTGACGATATCTGTGGAGGGAAGCGCTCCGGTTATCCACTATGCTGATGGCGGGTTCTGTAGCATTTATACCCTGTCCGGCGTTTTTGGGCTGTGAAGAGCTATAGATGGCGCACAGCACACATCACATTCTCCTCTCCCCCCAGGGTTCT